>NZ_RZPB01000646.1:0-3463 GCF_003998535.1 Mesorhizobium sp. M7A.F.Ca.AU.002.02.1.1
GTGCCGGCGACGCCGGGCATGTTCAGATTGCGGCGTGGCCCGACAGCGCTGCCTTCGATCCCCGCCGCATGGATCAGGAAGTTGACCGCCGAGCGGGGGCTGGCATGCGTGTGCACGACCGAGCGCGGCACCGGCAGGATCGCCTCATGGCCGCTCAACGGCTCGCGGATGATGCCCGAGAAGAAGCCCGACGCCGCCTTGTTCGGCTTGCCCGGCCGCACGCAGATGGTCGGCAGCCGGATGCCGATACCGTCGAAGAACCCGCGCCTGGAATAGTCGGCCAGCAGCGCTTCGCTCATCTGCTTCTGGGTACCATAAGAGGTCAGCGGCGTCGGATGGAAGTCATCGGGAATGACGTCCGGGAACGGCGCGCCGAACACCGCGATCGACGAGGTGAAGACGACGCGCGGCGCAAAGCCCGCCACCCGGATGGCATCGAACAGGGCGCGCGTGCCATCGAGATTGACGCGGTAGCCGAGTTCGAAATTCGCCTCCGCCTCGCCGGATACGATGCCGGCGAGATGAAAGACGACGTCGGGGCGCGATGCGACCAGGCGCTCGGTGGCACCCGCTTCGGCGAGATCGCCGGTGTGCAGCGTGACGCTGACGCCATCCAGGCTCGGCGCCTGTGGCGGCACGATATCGTGGAGATCGAGCGCGGTGATCTTGCCCCCGCGCAGCGTCCCGTCCTTGGCCAGCCGGGCGATGAGCTTGCGGCCGACCATACCCGCGGCGCCAGTGATCAGAATGCGCATGTCGAAGATCCCTTGCCTATTTACCCTGGTTTTTGCGCTGGTTGCGGGCGCGCAGCCAGAACACCGAGAAGAACGCCAGCACGAAGACGATGCCAAAGGCGCCGGCCAGCACAGTGGAAAGGCTGCCGAGTGCCAGCATCACGGTCGGCAGATAGTAGGCGCCTATACCGAACAGCAGCATGATCCACGCGGCAGCGATGACCGCGTTCCTGGTGTCGCGGTCCATCATGCCGCGTCCGGAGGATGGGCGTTCGTCAAGCTGGTTTTCAAGGTTTTGCAACTCCTGAGGCAGGACGATCGACATCGATCGATCCGGTCCTAGTGATGGTGGTCGTGATATGCAGCCGCTTCATGCTCGTGCCCGTGGTCGTGCTCGTCGCCATCGTCGGCGCATTGCCCGAATTCCGGTTCCACGGTGGCATGGCTGATGCCGTGCTCGCTGGCAAGCCGCTTCTTGACGGCACTCACCGCCTGATGCGCATCGACGCCCTCGTCTAGACAGGCATGCAGCGTCGCCATATTGCTGGTCCCGTCGAGCGACCAGACATGCATGTGGTGCACTTCGCGTACACCGTGGATCGTCGTCTGGATATCCCTGGCGATCAGATCTCGGTCGAGGCTTGGCGGCACGCCCTCGAGCAGGACATGGGCGGCCTCCCGCATCAGCGACCACGCCGTGTAGAGGATCAGCAGTGAAACCAGGACCGACAGGATCGGGTCGATCGGCGTCCAGCCGGTCGCCAGGATGACCAGCGCCGCCGCGATGGCCGCCGCCGAGCCGAGCAGGTCGCCAAGCACATGCAGGATGGCGCCGCGCATGTTCAGGCTCTCGCGGTCGCCGCCATGCAGCACGAAGAACGAGCCGAGGTTCACCAGCAGGCCGAGGATCGCCACCACCAGCATCGGCCCGCCAAGCACCGGCGCCGGCGCCTGCAGGCGTCCCCAGGCTTCATAGACGATCCACAGCGCGATGACGAAGATGGCGATGCCGTTGGTATAGGCCACCAGCGTCTTGACCCGGCCGAAGCCATAGGTGAGGCGAACGGTCGCCGGCCGGCCGCCAAGATGAAACGCATACCAGGCAAGGCCGAGCGCGATCGAATCGGCGAGCATGTGGCCGGCATCGGCCAGCAGCGCCAGCGAGCCCGTGAGGATGCCGCCAAGCGCCTCGGCGACCATGAAGCCGCCGGTCAGGCAGGCTGCGATCAGAACGCGTTTCTTGTCGGTCGAGCCATGCACATGACCAGGGCCGTGACCGTGCCCGGTGTGATCGTGGGTATGTGCCAATAGTGAACTCCTAAGCGCCGAATTCCGCGCGAAAATCCTCGAGCCGTCGCTTCTGCCGGCCGTCGCCATCGAAATTGGCCGGATCGAGCCACGCCTCATAGGCACTGCGCAGCGCCGGCCATTCCTTGTCGATGATCGAATACCACGCAGTGTCGCGGTTTTCACCCTTGACGATGAGATGCTGGCGGAAAATGCCTTCGAACTTGAAGCCGAACCGCTCGGCCGCCCGCTTCGATGGCTCGTTGCGGTTGTTGCACTTCCATTCGTAGCGGCGATAGCCGAGCCCGTCGAAGATGTATTTCATGAACAGGAACTGCGCTTCGGTTGCTCCCGGCTTGCGCGAGATGAGCGGTCCCCAATAGATGTTGCCGATCTCGATGACGCCGTAGGCCGGATCGATGCGCATCAGCGTCTGGCGTCCGGCGACCTTGCCGCTGGCCTTGTCGATGACGGTGAAGAACAGCGGATCCTCGCTGGCCTCGACTTTGTCCAGCCATGGCTGGAAGGCGGCGCGGGTCTCCGGCGGATAATCGGGCAACCAGGCGAAGCGGTCGTCGATATCGGACACGGAGGACGCTTCATAGAGGCCGTCGCCGTGTTTTGCAGCGCTCAGCGGTTCAAGCCGGACGTATCGACCGTCGATGGTCTTGCGTTCAGGCCGCGGACGCGGTTGCCAATCCCTGAGATTTTCCGACACCGAATGCTCCAATCCGTTTGACTTTTGCGGGCTGAGGCTCACAAAAACGCGACCCAACAGCAAGAACCACACGGACGGGAAAAATGCTCCACACGATTTCGGCCTTCGACCGCCTTGGCGAGGAAAACGCCTTCGCCGTGCTTGCGAGGGCCACAGCACTTGCCCAACAAGGCCGCGACATCGTCAATCTCGGCATCGGCCAGCCCGACTTCAAGACGCCGCAGCACATCGTCGAGGCGGCGATCAAGGCGCTGCGCGACGGCCATCACGGCTACACGCCGGCCAATGGCCTGCTGGCGACGCGCGAGGCGGTGGTGCGCCGCACGCTGACCACCACCGGTGTCGAGATATCGCCCGAAACGGTGATGATCCTGCCCGGCGGCAAGCCGACCATGTTCGCCGCGATCCTGATGTTCGGCGAGCCCGGCGCCGAGATCCTCTACCCGGACCCCGGCTTTCCCATCTACCGCTCGATGATCGAGTTCACGGGTGCGGCACCCATTCCCGTGCCGATGCGCGAAGAAAACGGCTTTGCCTTCTCGGCCGAGGAGACGCTGGCGCTGATCACCTCGAAGACCAGGCTGCTGATCCTCAACTCGCCCGCCAATCCGACCGGCGGCGTCACGCCTCGCGCCGAGATCGAGAAACTGGTCAAGGGGCTGGAGGCGCATCCGCAGGTCGCCATCCTCTCCGACGAAATCTACGACGTCATGACCTATGATGG
>NZ_RZPB01000647.1:0-3454 GCF_003998535.1 Mesorhizobium sp. M7A.F.Ca.AU.002.02.1.1
GCCATATGCACACGCGGGCAGCCCTTATCGGGGCGCGGCTGCGCATCGGCCAGGCCGGCCGCAAGAACGGCGGCACCCGTGTCGTCGTCGAGATCGACCGCCAGCCATTACGGGAACTGGCGGCGGCTGCAACAATGCCTGGCGAACTCGCCGTATCGGAGGCCATGTGATGCTTGTGATGATCGCCGAGAATGACGGGCTGCACCGTAGCTTCGCGCGGCGGACGGTGGAGCAATTGTGGCCCGGTGACGTCGAGGTGATCGAAGCGAGCGACGGCGAGGACGCCATCAACCTGGCGACTGAGCGCGAGCCACTGCATGTCGTGCTCGATTTGCAGATGCCGAAGGCGACGGGAATCGAAGTTGCCAGGGCGATCTGGAACCGCCGCGCCGGCACGCACATCCTGTTCTGGTCGAATTTCGCCGACGAAGCCTATGTGCGCGGCGTGGCGCGCATCGTCCCGCCCGGCTCTGTCTACGGCTATGTGCTGAAATCGGCGACGGAGGAAGGCATGCGGTCCGCCCTGCGCGGGGTTTTCCGCGAAGGCCACTGCATCATCGACCGCGAGATCCGCGGCATCCAGCATCGCGTTCAGGACAAGTTCGAGGGCATCACCGACGGCGAATATGAAAGCCTGATCGACATCGCGCTCGGCCTGACCGACCGGGCGATCGCGGCACGTCGCGGCCTGTCGATCCGTGGTGCGCAGAGCCGCATCAAGCACTGCTACGACAAGCTCGGCATCGTGCCGGCGGAGGACGGCACCGGCGATGCTTCCGTGTTCAACTCGCGGACGCGGGCGATCTATCTCGCCATGGCGCGCGGCCTGATCAACATCGACGCACTGCGTCGCGAACAGGACCGGCTCGACGCCTGGCTGGCGGAGCACTGAAACAGCGGCGGCCACAAGCCGGAACATCGGAAGGTCCGGCGCATTGCTAGTGAACGCCAACTCAACGCCTGCGGATCCGAAGTGCGACCCTCATTTGCAGATTCATGGCACCTGGTGCGCGAAAGCGTCGTCGGTTTCATCGACGACAATGCGCTCAGCCATGGTGCGGCGATGGCCTTTTATGCCGCCACCTCGCTGGCGCCGATCTTGCTGATCGTGGTTGCGATTGCTGGTCTCGTCTTCGGCCACGATGCCGCACAATTGGCCTTGTCCGCGCAGATATCAGGGCTGATGGGACCGGAAAGCGCCGATCTCCTCAAGACTGCGCTGGAAAGTGCATCCGGCAGGCTGTACGGCACCTGGGCCGCGATCATAGGGCTGGTCACCTTGCTGGTAGCCGCTTCTGGCGTCTTCGGCGAAATGCAGCAGTCGTTGAACACAATCTGGAAGATCGAACCGCAAGGCAATTCCCTGTCGCGTCTGGTGAGGGCACGGGCCGCCAGTCTGGGGTTGGTGGCCGCACTCGGGTTCCTGTTGCTGGTCTCTCTCATCGCAAGCGCTGCGATTTCGGCACTGGGCGCTTTCATCAACGCCCATCTGCCGTTCGGAACGATCATACTCAGCGGGATCAACGGCGTCGTTTCGTTTGTGCTTATCGCCGTGATGTTTGCCGCCATTTACAAGGTTTTGCCCGATCGAACCCTGGAATGGCGCGATGTGGGAATCGGCGCTGTCGGAACCGCGGCCCTGTTCACATTGGGAAAATCGCTTATCGGCTGGTATATCGGCACCAGCGCGATTGCGTCGTCGTACGGCGCCGCCGGCGGACTGCTCGTGATTTTGCTCTGGGTTTACTACTCGTCGGAGATTTTCCTCCTCGGCGCCGAGTTCACGCGCGCCTATTCCGTTCGCCACGGCAGCCGGTCCGATCTGAAGAGGTTGGTTCACAGCCCTTTGTCCGTGCAGCACGGCTCAGCTCGAACACAACAGGAGTCCAATGCTGCTGGCGTGGTCGTGCTTGTGGCGGTGGCGTGCGCGAGCGCAACCTTGACCGCGCTTTTGCGAAGTGTTCGCCGGCCCTGATCTGACGTCGCCGGTATTCTACGCTCGATAGGCACGGGCGACTGTGCAAATGCACAGTCGCCCGTGCGCTTTGACCCGTATCGGCTCGTCGGGACCGCGCCTACGCTCTGCCCCAACAAGAAGACTGTATCGGGAAGCGCTCATGCCATTCGTCACCATGCGGAGTAGCACGGCTGTTCGCGCCGGGAGCCGATGATGTCGGTGCCGGCGCGTGCGCGCCATTCCGGTTTCGACGATGTCGTCGGCGATGCGCCGATCGAAACGCTGGCGAGCGGCTTCGGCTTCCTCGAAGGGCCGGTCTGGCATCCCTATGAGAAATGGCTGGTCTTCTCCGACATTCCGGAAAGCCGGATGTATCGCTGCAGTGCCGAGGGCGAGATCGAGCTGTTCCGCGAGCCGAGCCATAAGGCCAATGGCAACACGCTGGACCGCCAGGGGCGGCTGGTCACCTGCGAGCACGCAACGAGCCGCGTGACCCGCGCCGAGCCCAACGGCAGCGTGACCGTGCTGGCCACGCATCATCAGGGCAAGCAGCTCAACAGCCCGAACGATATCGTCGTTGCCACCGGCGGATCGATCTACTTCACCGATCCGGGCTATGGCCGGAGGGAGTTCTATGGCGTGCCACGCCCGCAGGAGCTGCCGTTCCAGGGCGTCTACCGCATCGATGGCGACGGCGCCCGGCTGACATTGCTGGCCGACGATTTCGGGCAGCCGAACGGGCTGTGCTTTTCGCTGGACGAGTCGCGGCTGTTCATCAACGACACCGAACGCGGGCACATCAGGGTGTTCGGCGTCGAAGCCAATGGCGACCTCAATGGCGGCGCGGTGTGGGCAGCAACCGAGGGCGACGGGCCGGGAGCGCCCGACGGCATGAAGATCGACAGCCGCGGCAATCTTTACTGCACCGGACCCGGCGGCATCCACATTTTCGACGCGTCGGGCACCATTCTTGGCGTCATCCGGACGCCCGAAGATTGCGCGAATTTCACCTTCGGCGACGACGATTTGCAAAGCCTCTACATTGCCGCGTCGACGTCGCTGTACCGGCTCAGGGTGCGCGTGCCGGGATTGAGACTGTTTTGAGCTCGCGACAATCCGTGCTCAAATCAGAGTTGGGAGTGAGGCCGGGTCAAAGCCGGTGGGAATACAGCAGTCAACACATCTGGGAGGATAACGACATGAAGAAACTGTTCGTTCTGGGCGCTCTGGCGGCAATGCTCGCTTCGGGCACGGCGCTGGCCGACACCAGTGGCAAGAAGATTGCTTTTTCCAACAATTATGCCGGCAATTCCTGGCGACAGGCGATGCTCGACAGCTATGGCATCGTCACCAAGAAGGCGGTCGCCGACAAGGTGGTCGGCGCGGCCGACATCTTCACCACCGCCGACAAGGAGGTGCCGACGCAAGCGGCGCAGGTGCAGAACCTGATCCTGCAGGGCTATGACGCCATCGTCATCAACGCTGCCTCGCCGGATG
>NZ_RZPB01000648.1:0-3439 GCF_003998535.1 Mesorhizobium sp. M7A.F.Ca.AU.002.02.1.1
GGAGAGTTGCCTGCCCTTGACGACGAAATGCATATGAATGCGGGTGAACACTCTGGGTTCGGTTTCCGCCCGGTCGGCTTCGAGCTCGACAACGCAGTCCTCGACCGCGTCGCGCCCCTTTTCGAGGATGTGCACGACATCATAGGCCGAACAGCCGCCGGTGCCGATCAGCACCAGCTCCATCGGGCTCGGTCCCGGCGTCCTGCCTTCCGGTCCGGGCGCGGTTCCCAGCACCAGTTTGTGGCCGCTACCGGACTCGCCGACGAAGGTGCGTTCCTCGACCCATTTTACGCGTGCTTTCATCGAACTCGTCCTTCGCCATATTTCGTTGATCGCCATGTCGGCGTTCAGTTCGACAATGCAAAACCCCGAAAGTCCATGATGGACTCTCGGGGCGCAATGTTTGACTTAAGCCAAAAACAACATCTGCTGTTGCGATCAGAACGGGATTTCGTCGTCCAGTTCGCGCGACGAACCGCCACCGCCGCCGCTCTTGGCACCGCCACCACTGCGATTGAAGCCTTCGCTCGGGCTGGACTGGCCGAAATCGGAACCACGGCTGCTGCCGCCACCGGCATAGCCGCCGACTTGGCCGCCTTCACCCTGCCCGCGCGCGTCGAGCATCTGCAGCTCACCGCGGAATTTCTGCAGCACGACTTCCGTCGTGTACTTGTCGGCGCCGGTCTGGTCCTGCCATTTGCGCGTCTGCAGCTGGCCCTCTACATAGACCTTCATGCCCTTCTTCAAATACTGCTCCGCCACCTTGGCGATGCCCTCATTGAAGATGACGACGTTGTGCCATTCGGTCTTTTCCTTGCGCTCGCCGGAATTCTTGTCACGCCAGCTTTCCGACGTCGCAATGCGAATGTTGACGACCGGCTCGCCCGAGTTGAGGCGACGGATTTCGGGATCCGCGCCGAGGTTGCCGACCAAAATGACCTTGTTGACGCTACCCGCCATGATATTTCTCCGCGCTCATCCGAAACAAATTTTTTTGTCGCAGCACCTTACAGGCTGCAGGCGTCAGCCGCTTGCCGTGGCTGCCTTTACCCACAAGGTTTTTGTTCCCTGTTCGTTCTATGGTGCAGATGACGTTCTGTCAATGTTTGTCAGCAAGATGTAGTGTCCCGGCCGGAAATTTCCATGAAATCGGATCTGACCGGGGGCGATCAAATGAAGTCTGTCGCACATGAGGACCAGCAGCGCGAGCAATGGCGAGCAGGTGTGGAAACACGCATGCATGTGTCGGCCAGCAATGGTGCATCGCAACTTTGCATATTCGAGCAATGGGTCGAGCCCACGGTCGGCGCCCCAACGCATTGGCATCCCGTGGAGGAAGTGCTGACCGTTATCGCCGGTAGGGCTGAGATGTGGATCGACGATGAGCATACAGTCGTGACATCGGGCCAGTCTCTCGTTGTCCCCGCGAACAGGAAACACGGGTTCAAGAACGCCGGCACTGGAACGCTTCACATCCACGCCGTCCTTGCGTCGCCGATTTTCGAGGCGACGTTCGATGGGCCTGCCGGAATGGTGAGACGCTGGCTTCCGACAATCTCGTAAAACAGTGCTTGCCAAATCAATAAGTATTCACTTATGCTTTTGACATGATCGAAGCAGAGATTTTTCGCGCACTGGCCGACCCGACGCGCCGCGCCGTCTTTGAGCGGCTAGCCGCAGGCGAGATGAGCGTGTCGGAATTGCGCACCGGTATGACGGTGTCGCAGCCCGCGGTGTCGCAGCATTTGGCCGTCCTGCGTGGCGCAGGCCTGGTGGTCGAGCGGCGAGCCGGCCGCAACGCCTATTACCGCGCCGATCCGCAGGGGCTCGCTCCCTTGCTCTCCTGGATCGAACGCTACCGGACTTTCTGGCCGGAACGCATCGAAAGGCTGAAGGCGGTTTTGAAGGACATGGATCAATGAACGACAGGGGATCAATGGCCGACGAAAGCCATCGCGAAGTCTCTCCGGATGCGCTCGAGTTCGAGTACGACCTTGCCGAGCCGCCGGAAAAGGTCTGGCGGGCCCTGACCGTACCGGAATTGCTCGCCGCCTGGATGATGCCCAACGACATGAGACCCGAGATCGGCAACCGTTTTGCCTTCGCCGGGACGGGCGCGCCGATCGAATGCGAAATCCTCGACGCCGAACCCGAGAAGTTGCTGCGCTATTCCTGGCGGGAGCAGCCGGGCGACGCAGCCAGGCAGGATCCGCTCGACAGTACCGTCACCTTCACGCTTGCCCGCACCGCTTCCGGCGGCACGCATCTGCGCATCGTCCACGACGGTTTTGCCCGCAAGGCCATGCCGGCCATCGCCATGGCAGGCGCCGGCTGCCGTCTTTCGCTCGGTTTGCGCGCAATTGGAAAGCCCATCGCCGCGAACGCACCGCGCCTTCTGCGCGCGGCATAATAGAAAATCGGAGAAGAAAAATGAGCGGTGTTGCCAGTCTGGTGCCGATGGTCATCGAGCAATCGAGCCGCGGCGAACGCGCCTTCGACATCTTTTCGCGGCTGCTGCGCGAGCGCATCATCTTCATCAACGGCGAGATCAACGACGACATCTCGGCGCTGGTCTGCGCGCAGCTTTTGTCGCTGGAATCGGACAATCCCGACAAGGAGATCTCGCTCTACATCAACTCGCCGGGCGGCGTAGTGACCAGTGGTTTCGCCATCTACGACACGATGCAATATATCAGCTGCCCGGTGTCGACCGTATGCATGGGCTTTGCGGCATCGATGGGCTCGTTCCTGCTGATGGCAGGCACACCGGGGCGCCGGATTTCCCTGCCGAACGCCACCATCCTGCTGCATCAGCCGCTGGGCGGGTTCCAGGGCCAGGCCTCCGACATCCAGCGCCATGCCGAGCGCATCGGCAGGACGAAACGGCACATGGCCGAGCTCTACGCGCAGCATTGCGGCCGTACCTATGAAGAGGTCGAGCGCACGCTGGACCGCGACCACTTCATGACCGCCCGCGAGGCGCAGGCATGGGGCATCGTCGACCATGTTTTCGACACGCGCAAAAAGGCGGCGTAAGCCAGGGCCGGAGCGGAGTCCGGCCGGCTGCCGAAGATTTGACGATGCCGGTCTGGTTCCATCGGCGGCGCGCCACTATAGTCCTGGGATGACCGACACTCATCCTTCCAGACCACTGCGCCCCGTCATCGCCGTCGTGGTGCTCGCTTTTGCCAGTCTCGTGAGTGGCGCGGCTCTTGCAGAGGACAGTTCGCCGTCGACGCAAAAAAGCGCCCTGCCCGGCGTGACCGGCGACTACCGCATCGCCAAGCCGGCTCCCGAGCCGGACGATGCGCTGCCGGCCGGCGAGAACGGCACATTCAAGATCGGCGATACGGATGTCAGGATTTCCGGCAGCATCACCGTCGATGTCGGCGCCGACTCGATCGGGCCGCCGCGTCACTGAGTGCGCGCGGAAATGAGC
>NZ_RZPB01000649.1:0-3434 GCF_003998535.1 Mesorhizobium sp. M7A.F.Ca.AU.002.02.1.1
CTTGCGCACCCTCCACATCGCCGGCACGGATAGCGGACAGGATGCGCCCGTGTTCGCCGAGCGTGATGCGGGCCATGTCGTCCGATTTCTGCTGGTTGCCGGCGGCGAGGATGCTTTCTCGAACACGCTCGGAAACGAAGCCGAGGAACTGGCCCATGTAGCCGTTGCGCGTCGCCTCGGCGACGGTGCGGTGGAACTCAAGGTCGCTGCGCAGCCAGGCGACGCTGCCATAGGGTGCCGCACGCATGCCGGCCAGCGCATCGTCCATCGCGGTGAGATCGGCCTCGGTGCGGCGCCTTGCGGCAAAGGCCGCCGCCTGCACCTCGAGGATGCCGCGCAGTTCGAACAGATTTCGGAACGAGTCGGCGCGCTGCAGCGCCTCATAGTCTATGGTCAGCACCGTTGGGTTGTTGCCCTCCACCACGAAGGCGCCGCGCCCCTGCTGCGACCAGATGCGGCCTTCCGAGCGCAACCTTGCGATCGCCTCGCGCACCACGTTGCGGCTGACGCCGAAGGTCGTCGCCAGCGCCTGCTCGGTCGGCAGCTGGTCGCCGGGCTTGAGGCGCCCCTGCGCGATCTCGCGCGAGATGGAACTCGCCACCAGGGTGGAGAGATGCGGACCGCGATTGACCTTGTCGAGTTTCAGCGTCATCGCTCACCTATAGTCGACGGCGGATGCGGACGCCAGAATGCGGCCGTTGCTCAGGATATGGCGCGGATCGAATGCCTCCTTGATGCCTGCAGCAAGGTCGAGCGTCACCGGATCGATCCGTTCGAGAAACGCCTTCTGCTTGACCCGTCCGATGCCGTGCTCGGCGCTGATCGAGCCGCCATAGCGGTCGACGACGGCAAAGATCTCCGCCTCGGCCTGCTCGAACAGATGCTCGATCGCTTCAGCGCCCATGCCTTCCGGCGGCACCACATTGAGATGGATGTTGCCGTCGCCGACATGGCCGTAGGTGACGGCCAGCGCATCCGGGCGCGCCCGCTGCAATTCGAACAGCGCGTCGGTGACGAAATCGGCGAGCTTCGAGATCGGCACCGAAACGTCGGTGCGCAGGTAGCGGCCGCCGCGGCCCTGCCGCTCGACCATGATCTCACGATAGAGCCACAGCCGCTCGGCCTGAGCCCGCGTCGAAGCGACGATGCCATCCTCGACGATATCGGCGACGCCGCCGAGAAAACCGAGAAGCATGGCGGAGAGGTCGATCAGCCCGCCGGAGGACACCTCGATCAGCACATAGGCCGGGTAGGGCTTGTTGAGCGGATCGGCAAAATCCTTGCCCTCGCGCATGGTGATCTCGATGCCGCCGCGCAGGATCAGTTCGAACGCGGTCAGCAGGTCGCTGCAGTCGCGCCGCGCCCGCGCATAGAGCGCCATCGCGTCCTCGACCGAGCGCAAGCCCACCAACGCGGTCTCGATCTGCGTCGGCTTGGGGAACAGCTTCAGCGCGGCAGCGGTGACGATGCCGAGCGTGCCTTCCGAGCCGATGAAGACCTGCTTGAGGTCGTAGCCGCGATTGTCCTTGCGCAGCACCTTCAGCCCGTTCCAGATGCGGCCGTCGGCCAGTACCACTTCGAGCCCGAGCACCAGGTCGCGCGTCATGCCGTAGCGCAGCACGTTGAAGCCGCCGGCATTGGTGGCGACATTGCCGCCGATGCGGCAGCTGCCTTGCGCGCCGAAGGTGATCGGCAGCAGGCAGTCGCTCTCCTCGGCGGCGCGCTTGGCCTCCTCGAGGATGCAGCCGGCCTCGACCACCATGGCGAAGTCGATCGGGCTGATCGAGCGGATCCGGTTCATGCGCTCCAGCGAGATGACGATCTCGCCGCCATCCGCCGCCACCGCCGCACCGACGAGGCCGGTCAGGCCGCCTTGCGGCACGACGGGGATGCGTTCGGCATGGCAGTGCCGCATCAGCGCCGACATCTCCTCGACCGAGGCCGGACGCGCCACCGCCAGCGGGCGGCCGAAATGGTCGCCCGACCAGTCGCGGCTGTAGCGCGCCAGATCCTCATCCGCGGTCAGCAGCCCACCATTCGGCAGCACGCCGGCCAGGGCAGCGATCAGCGATGCGGAGGTGGGCGGCACGGCATTCATGAATGGACTCTGGACCCCTGGGAAAAACGACTGGACAACCACCGTTCTTGTCGTGTTATCATACAACCCTGATTTAGAACATCAAGTGAGGCCACGTCCCGACCCGCCGTTTGATGTGGATGGTCAGACCCGCAAATCACCCAATTCGGAGGACTTACCCAATGAGCGACGCCCCGGGCTTTCGCTATATGCACACCATGATCAGGGTGCTCGACCTCGACAAGTCGATCGCCTTCTACACCGAGGTTCTCGGCATGACATTGCTGCGCCGCGACGACTATCCCGGCGGCAAGTTCACCAACGCCTTTGTCGGCTATGGGCCGGAGGACAAGGAGGCCGTCGTCGAGCTGACGCTGAACTGGGGCAGGGAAGAGCCCTACGAGATCGGCACCGGCTTCGGCCACCTGGCGCTCGGCGTCAACGACATCTACGCCGTCTGCGCCGAACTCGAAAAGCGCGGCGCCAAGATCCCGCGCAAGCCCGGACCGATGCAGCATGGCACCACCCATATTGCTTTCGTCGAAGACCCGGACGGCTACAAGATCGAGCTGATCGGCCTCGACACGATGTGATCTGACCAAGCGGGGTCGCATCGGGCTTGTGATGCGACCCCGTCCTGTCCGCGCTGGCTTGGGAGGCGGTGCGGATCGAGCTGTCACTTGATGACCGCGATCTTGCTGCGGTCGATGGTGATGGCGACGGCGGCGATGAGTACCGCGCCGAACACCATGTTTTCCAGGAAAATATTGACGCCGACGAAGGTCATGCCGATGCGCACGATCGAGATGATCAGCGCGCCGACCGCGGTCCGCGCCACGCCGCCCAGTCCGCCGGTGATGGCGGTGCCGCCGACAATGACGGCGGCGATGGCCGGCAAGAGCAATTGATTGGCAAGCACCGGCGAGCCGCTCGACAGTCTTGCCGCCAGCACCACGCCGGCGACAGCCGCCAGCATGCCTGAAGCGGCGAAGGCGATGATCTTGGTGCGGTCGACATTGATGCCCGCCGCCCAGGCGGCCGGTTCGCCGGCGCCGACGGCAATCGCCTGGCGGCCAAAGCGCGTGTAGCGTAGCGCCAGAAAGGCGGCGATGCCGATGACCGCCGAGATCAGCACCACCACCGGCACCCCGGCGACCGTGGCGTTGATCCAGGCGGTGTTTTCGCGGCCCGCTTCCTCGATGGTGATGGCGCGACCGTTGGAGACCCAGAGCGCCAGGCCGGTGACGACGCCGCCGGTGGCGAGCGTCGCCACGAAGGACGGCACGCGCAGCTTGACATGGACGATGCCGCTCAATGTGCCGAAGGCAAGCCCGGACAGGATCGCCACCGGGAACGC
>NZ_RZPB01000064.1:0-14774 GCF_003998535.1 Mesorhizobium sp. M7A.F.Ca.AU.002.02.1.1
CATCGCGCCCTTGATGATGCCGTTGGTCTCGAGGAATTCCTCGTCGCACTGGGCGATGATGTCGACAATGGCATTGCCGATGCAAAGCACGTCATAATCCGGCATCAAAATCTCCGCCAAAACCCGAGCCGGCTTCTTGCCACGCCGGCCGGGCGTGGTCTCGCGAGTTGAAATGGGTTGCCGCATGCGCTTGATCCAGCCGCCCTCACGCAGCTGCCGGTCCGGCTTCACGCAGCAAATCGTCAGCTTTGTCCGTCTTCTCCCAAGTGAACTCAGGCTCTTCACGCCCGAAGTGTCCGTATGTCGCCGTCTTGCGGTATATCGGCCGTAAGAGATCAAGCATCTTGATGATGCCTTTCGGTCGGAGATTGAAAACCTCGAGAACAAGGCGCTCGATCCTTTTTTCCTCGATCCTTGCGGTTCCGAAGGTATTGACCATGACAGAAACCGGACTGGCCACGCCGATCGCGTAGGCAAGCTGAACCTCGCAGACCTCCGCAAGGCCGCTGGCAACGATGTTCTTCGCGACATACCGGGCGGCATAGGCCGCCGAGCGGTCAACCTTGGATGGGTCCTTGCCCGAAAAGGCACCGCCGCCGTGACGCCCGGTCCCACCGTAGGAATCGACGATGATCTTCCGTCCTGTGAGGCCGCAGTCGCCGGCAGGCCCACCGACCACGAACCGCCCTGTTGGGTTGACCAGAAATCTGATCCCCGAAGTATCCAGGTGGGCCGGCAGGACCGGTTTTATGATCTCCTCAATGACGCCTTCGCGGACCGTGGCTTGTGAGACCGCTTCGTCATGCTGCGTTGACAGGACTATGGTATCCAGCGCCACCGGGCGGAGCCCTTCGTAGCGTACCGACACTTGAGATTTCACGTCCGGACGCAGCCAGCCAAGCTGTCCCGCTTTCCGGACCTCGGCCTGTCTTTTCGTCAAATGGTGAGCGAGTTGGATCGGCAGGGGCATCAATGTATCCGTCTCGTTGCATGCGAATCCAAACATGATGCCCTGATCCCCTGCCCCTTGCCCGAGATCCTGCCCTCGTCCTTCATCAACGCCCTGGCTTATGTCGGGCGACTGCTCGGTGAGGGCCAGAACGACGGCGCAACGTCGACCATCAAAGCCAATCGCATCATCGTCGTAGCCAATATCGAGTATCGTATCGCGGGCGACTTGGCTGTAATCGATGTGGGCATGGCTGGTGATCTCGCCAGCCACAACGACCATCCCCGTCTTCACCAACACTTCACAGGCGACGCGCGCCTTCGGATCGGTGCGCAGGACCGCATCGAGAATGGCATCGGAGATGTTGTCTGCCATCTTATCGGGGTGTCCCGCGCCGACGGATTCGGAAGAGAACACGAACTGCCTGGTCATAAAAATGCCCTCGCTTCAAGTGCTGGAGTTAGTGAGGAGTTTCTGGATTGGGGTGGCTTATCGGTCGGGGATGCCGGGAACATCGAACGCAGTGCAGAAGTCGGCAACGTCTCTTCGTACGCTCGCATGAACTTCCTGGTCATCGGGCTGGCGGCAGACCGAGTCGATGAAAGCGGCGATCTGCACCATCTCCGTTTCGCGCATGCCCATGGACGTCACCGCTGGTGTCCCTAAGCGGATGCCGCTTGTCAGCGCCGGATGCCGCCGGTCGCCCGGGACCATATTGAAATTCGCAATGATGCCTGCACGCGATAAGCGCTCCGCATAGGCTTTGCCTGACAGCGACCGGTCCCGAAGATCAAGGATCAGCATGTGATTGTCAGTGCCCCCGGTGACGAGTTCATAACCTCGCTCCAGAAGTGCCTGGGCCAGAGCCTTGGCGTTGTGGACGATCTGCTGACCGTAGACACGAAAGGACGAGTTCGCTGCTTCCTGCAAAGCGACGGCAAGCGCGGCGATAGTATTCATATGCGGTCCGCCTTGCAGAAGAGGGAACACGGCGCGGTCTATACGTTTGGCCAGATTGTGTTTGCTCTTCGGATGATGGAGGGGCTGATAACGGTCTTCATTCCTTGATAAAATGAAGCCACCCCGGGGACCGCGGATCGACTTGTGAGAGGTGCTGGTGACCACATCGCAATGGGACACGGGGTTCGGATGCACTCCTGCGACAACCAGGCCGCAGATGTGGGCGATGTCAGCCACCAGATACGAGTTCACCTCCGAAGCAATTTCGGCCATTGCCGCGTAGTCAAAAATACGCGGATAAGCAGTTCCGCCGACCCAAATTAGCTTCGGGCGTTCCCGCTTGGCGGTCTCGCGCAAGTGGTCATAGTCAATTTGCTGTGTCTTTTCGTGCAGCCTGTACGGGACGCGCTGATAATCGCTGCCGGAAAAATTGACGGACCAACCGTGAGTCAGATGGCCGCCTTCGGGTAAAGGCAAGCCCATGACTTTGTCACGGGGGCTCAAAAGCGCGCGATAGACAGCCTGGTTGGCTGGCGAGCCTGAATAAGGCTGGACGTTGGCATGTTCACTGCCAAATAGCGCTTTCAGGCGCTCGATCGCGAGGGTCTCAAGCTCATCGACGATCTCGTTTCCGGCGTAGTAGCGCGCACCGGGGTATCCCTCGGCATACTTGTTGGTGAAAATCGACCCGGTCGCTTCCAACACCGCCGAGGAGGCAAAGTTCTCGGAGGCGATCAGTTTGAGAGTTGTCCGCTCCTGACGCTCCTGTCTTAGAAGCAGTTCGTGAACGCGGGAGTCGACGGCGGCTAAGTGAGGCCGCCCGTAAGTGTCGGGCTGCGCGATGGCGCCGCCGGCGGAGTTATCCATGGTAGTCGCGCTCCATTTGGACTGATCTATTTCACGATCAAGCAGGCGGTCCCTTCAACCGCGCGTCTTGTATTGCTTCCAGGCGTTGTAGGTCTCTTTTATGATGGCCATCATCGTGGGGCAGGAGATCGACCACCAATTGAGCCAGCTCGCCATCCTTGCCTCCTGCTTGCATATGGTACGAAGACTGCGGACGTTGTTCGTTGCAGCAAAGAAAGTTGGCTCTGACCAGCCGCCGAACGTGGCGTCGAACCTGCTCGCGAGGCAGACCGGTAATATCGGCCAGCTCGCCGACGGTTAGATCCGCATGCGCGCAAAGGCCCAGGATTCGAAGGCGATCAAGATGCGCTGCCGTCCTTAGGCGATTTACCAGTGTCAACATTGGTTAGCATCAACCCGGACGGGATGCAGCAAGCCGCTAGCCCTTCTATCCCCATCAATCCGCATGAGACCTCTCTCGTCATTTGCTGTAAATCCGCTGGTATGGATGCTAATGGAAGATAGATCACAGTCCTTTCTACGACTAAGACGCCAGATATTGGGGCTAATGTACCACCTGACAGGAGACTACACTCACGAACATTATGTGAATTTTTTTTAACGTTGCTGAGAATCAAGGGGGAGGTTTGGCGAATGTCTCGCCGTCGACTGTCGAATCCTGCCCGACGGGATTATAGGGTGCGTAGCCTGCTTGTCCTTTCCACATGACCAGCGACGATGGGGCGAAGGCGGCAGACATAGCTCTGGAGCATGCTGCGGTATCTTTGGCCTGAAGCCGAGGAAGGCGGACCGTGGCTTCCGCGCCGCTGCCGGGAGCCCGCGAACAGGCCAAGTGGATCAGCCGGGTGTTGCCGTCATAGAGCGTGAGACCCAAAGCTGGCCAGCCGCGCCCTGAGGCTGACGCACCGCTCAGCGTCCACCTTGCTCTCGAAGCCCATCGGCATAGCGCCGATAACGACTTGACCGCGTGCGTGTCGACGAGCGATCGGTGAGCGCAAGGATCGAGGGTGCAGTGCAGGATAATGCTGTTTTAAATCAGCGCTGTTTTCAGCCGACTGCCTTGAGCGTGGCACGAGGATATAGGCCCAAGGCAGGAGATCATCGTCTGCTGTTCGGGAGGCCGCCCTGGGCGCGCGACAGCCGTTCCTTCGGCTGCGCCGCTCCGCCACCATCCGCGCCGTGCCTTCCGGAGACCATTCCCGCTACCGGCCGGCGCCCGTGAAAACCTCGACCCGGCGCACCGGCTCGAGATGGCTGGGCTCAGCGTAACTCTGAAGTCGTCATATACCGAAGTCTTCACAGACTTCGGACATCCCCCTCACAGTCCGATCCAGATGGCGTCAGGAACACCGCTTGCGTTGATGCGGATGAACCCCTGCTTGTGCCACAATGACCCTTATGTCAGCGCGCGAGCCAAAGCTTCCGCGCAAGGCGACGGCTAGGATAAGGCAATGCCGACGAAGGGCACATTGCTTGCCACACTCTGGAATGATGGCATGCTCGGAAGGCCTAGGCTTTGCTCAGGGCCGCCTGCAAGGCGCGCTTTGAGGTTATTCACATAGCCTTCTGCGTAGTCCTGCGCCGTCGAGACCGAAAGATCAATGCCTGCCGCCAAGGCCTCTTCCATCAGGTGCTTTACGAGCCCATTTCGAATGGCCAGCTTGACCTCGGGGCCTGCGATAAGGCCGATCGCCTGCGCGGCCATATTGAGGCCAGCTTCCTCCAGCGCTCGCTTCATATCGCCTCCGTTAATGGCCGTACGCAGGAGATTGGCTGCTTGCGACTCAGCCTCGAGAACCATCGAGGCAAGATCGGCTACTTGTCCGAGGCCCGGAATGAAGCTGAGCAGTCCCACCGCCGTTGCCGCCAAGTCGAGCACTTTCGTCTCGATTTTGAGCACGGAGTCGACGACGTGCATGACGGCCCCGCCGTTCTTTTTGGCTGACTTAATGTCAGGCTGGTCCATCAGGCCCATCTTCATGTCCGCGACGGCATTCTGCTCTTCTGCGGTTTGGGCGCCGTGGGTGATTGGCTGCTGAACGTTGCGGTTCGCAGACGACATGTTTGTGCAAAAATGGGCAAAGTCTTTTTTGCTGATATTGCCGGAATCAACCGTATGCCCGCCGCCAAAGTCGAAGAATTTATGATGGGTCTTATAGCCCGTGATCGAATTGTTCAGGAGGCCAAACAAAAGAGGATCTGAAAGGAGCTGAGAGGCTGCTTCCCGCACTTTCGGATCAAGGCTCTTGTCGTCTTTCATTTTCGCCAGTTTGTCGCGAGTCAGAACACCGCTTCCAAAGAACGTGTCCTGATGGTCCTTGATCATCTCGACCGTATTCAGCTCAGTTTGCGTGAGGCTCATCGACGATGAGGCGACTTGCAGGAAATCCTCTTTGTGCATCTTCCCTTTCGAGCCACCGCACAACTGGTTCCAAGCATCGGGGTGATCGAGGAAATATTGCGCCGCCGCAATGACCTGGGGCGGAAATTTGCCGTTTTTCGATTCGCCGCCGACCATTTTCTTGAACTCATCCAGACTCAGGTCCTTGGACAGATTTTCGGAGTACCGGTAAAACTCCCGCAAGGCATCGCTCAAGGTCATGACCGAAGGCTGCAAACCTCCGCTGCCGTCGGATGGTATGTAGTTCTGCTCGTAGCTTCGCGCTTGGGCTTCCTGAAATGCAGCAACTTGTGGGTGGTGGTTTGAAAATCCGGCCAAGTCCTTGGCGTTGATCTTGCCTCCACAGCGGCCGTCGCCCTGCGAGCCAATCGCATAAAAAAGTCCCGAATCCTGCTGCAGTCCCTGGATCGCCGCTTTCAGATCCGGTGGCGTAGAGGGATCATTGGCTTTGTCGGTCAACGACTTCCAAGTAAGCGGGCATTGGTCCTTGTGACGGTTGAGTACCGCAACAATCTGCAACTCAGCCGTGGTCAGCGACCCACCGTTCCACGTGATTCCGGGGCTCGGCCTGGGAGCCGGCTCGATCTTCGGAGTGACGCCGAGCAGATGTTGGGCTTCAGTCGCCTTGGAGCGTTGCGATTGGTCCTCCTTGAGAGCCGCCCTCATATTTGGCGGCAGCAGATCCAGTGGGTGTTGCTCCAAGCCATTCAATGTCAAGACATCCGGTGCCAGATGGCCCAAAGGGTCCTGCCGCAATTTATCCATTGTCGAATCAAGATTCGACGCTGGCAGATCCCCTTGCGCGAAAGAGCCGGGCTTGTCTGCCAGCACACAAGTGGACAGCATCGCTTCGAAGCACGATGCACTTTGCTGATGCTGGGTCGCAAAATGGGAAACTTTCAGGCCCGGCCAACCCCTTGCGGACTGTAGCGAATTTGAGCGGTAGAAAGTTGAAAGATTACTGGCCGACATTATGCATCCTCAGACGTGACGTTGAAATCCCCACAAGAGACCCCGACAGAAGATCCCTTGCGTTTCACAAAATTCGACAATTCCAAGCGTCGGCAGGTCACGAATGCGCCTGCCCTGCCTTCAATTGCTGTGTTCCGGGCCGGCTCCAAGGTTCGGTCCAACACAATGGCCGGAGTCACCGCGAGAGCTGCCGGGACTCATCATGAGCGGATTAGCTTTCGAGAAACTGACGAGTTTGCGAAGAGTTCACAAAGGGGTAGCCGCAGTCATGTTCTTCAGAGCTGCGGGAAATCCTCAATGTTCATTTCTTGCCCAGCTCAGGCTTCCCGCCAACGCTATCCTGTTGTGGGATGTCAGAAGAATAAGAAGCATCCGGTCGTCCGTCGCGAACGACCGTAGTGGAGGAGCCGCGAAACAAGATCAGCACTGATTCCTTTGGCGTTGCCGCTATGTGAGTCTGCGCCTGCGCCTGCGCCACCAAGCCGTTAAAGGTCTGCTCCACGAGTGCGACGAAGCGCGGTGGACCGGAAACGAAGACGAGGCCATTGCCTGGCACGGGTTTGACCACATAGCGCTCGTCGGAGATATCAAGCTTGTCGAGAGCCCCCTTGAACGCATCGAAGCGAATCGACGTCATCAAAAGCATTCGAGTTTGCGATTCTTGTGCAGCAGACACATAGAGCACAAGGCCGTCATAGTACCATTGTAGACCGTAAAGGTTCGTCAAGCGGTCGAGGAACGCGCGCGGTGGCAAATCAGGCATACGTCCGCGAATTCGCCCCTTCACCGCAGGACTGATGTTGACCCTGATATTCAGGTTGTTGCCGAATTCCTGCAACGCTGCAGCGAGCTCCTGATCCAGAACCGTGTATCTATAGGGTGTCGCCGGAAGGGACAGCGGGACTGCATGCGCCGGGTGAATCCCGGTGGACAGAAAAAACCCGGCACAAAGAAGTCTCAAAACATGCAGGGTGACGGGTTGGATAAGCGTTCTCGGCATGTCGCACTGATAAACCAAACGCTGAAATCATCACAAGTGACTAAATTGCCGAAGAGATTTTAGATTGTCGAAATGACGCCG
The DNA here is from genome assembly GCF_003998535.1 of Mesorhizobium sp. M7A.F.Ca.AU.002.02.1.1. NCBI lineage: Bacteria > Pseudomonadati > Pseudomonadota > Alphaproteobacteria > Hyphomicrobiales > Phyllobacteriaceae > Mesorhizobium > Mesorhizobium sp. M7A.F.Ca.AU.002.02.1.1. The sequence goes on from NZ_RZPB01000064.1 coordinate 7,231, forward strand.
CCGTTAGTCAGCTTGTTGTCAGCTTGCCCCCCTAGGAGTGTTGCGCCGACACCGGGTGATGAATGGGCGGGGCTCGCCCGGTCAGAGAGAGCAACCGAGTCCTTACATGATGATGCCTGTCACGTCGATCTCTGCCACTCTAACGGCTGGCCTCCCCAGGGTCGGATCACCGTCGATTGTCGAGCAGGCCCAGTTTGAGCGCGCCTTAGGGCATGCAGCCGACTCGCTGAAAAACGATGCCGCCGCGGGGCCAGCGAGTGCGGCGCCAGTTGCTGCGGCGATGGATGTTCAGCGCGCGGCTGCGCCGACGAGCGGCATGGGCGATCGCGTGTTGCAGACGATTTCCTCCCTATATCCACACAACACTGTTTCCTTCCCCGCGCTCGACCATGACATAGCCCTTTCGAAGGGCGCTCTACCGGGACCGGCGCAGAAGCTTCCCGTTCCAGGTGAGGCGGGAACCGGAATCTCGGGCATTCCCCAACAAGGGCAAGACTTCGAAACGATGATGGCTGGTCTTCGGGATGTTTACAACGGCGTCACCCAGGTGGCGCTTATCTCCAAAGGCGTCAGCGGCGTCACATCATCCGTGAATAAACTTTTGAAGGAAGGCTGAACCGCGCGCATGATTGGCTTGGCCGAGGGCGAAATCATGCGTGGCCTGTCAGGGTGGCGGTCGGTTAGACTTGTCATGCTGCCAGTTCTCGTCGCCCTCACTGCTTGCAAAGCCGACCTCTACACGCAATTGCAAGAGCGTGAGGCAAATGAAATGCTCGCACTTCTTGAAGACAACGGGGTCGCCGCGATCCGGGTGGTCGCCAAGGATGGAACCAGCACGATCCAGGTTGACGAAAAGCTGCTCGCCTTCTCAATCAACCTTCTGAACGCCAAGGGGCTGCCGCGCCAATCCTTCAAGAACCTCGGTGAGATATTCCAAGGATCAGGCCTGATTGCCTCGCCGACCGAAGAGCGTGCCCGTTACGTGTATGCCCTGAGCGAAGAGTTGTCGCGGACGATCAGCGATATCGATGGCGTTTTTTCTGTACGTGTTCACGTCGTGCTGCCGCATAACGACCTTGTGCGAGCCGGTGCCACGCCATCCTCGGCCTCGGTGTTTATCAGGCACGACGCAAAAACAAATGTCGCGGCTCTGCTGCCAAAGATAAAGATGCTTGTAGCCGACAGCATCGAAGGCCTGTCCTACGATAAGGTGGAAGTGGTTTTGGTGCCGGTAGAACGTTCCGCACACGAGCAACGGCCCGATCCGACTGCTGTTTTGCCACAAGCATCACTACCTCTTCCTGCGCCACTTCTGGCGACCGTAACAGGTTTTGCCGCAGCCGTATTCGCCGTGGCCTGTTATCTCTTGATCGGCGTTGTTACGCGTCGGCGCAAGCAATCAACCGGCGTTTCCAAGGTCGAGGGGCGCCGGGATGCTTCTGCTGTCGAGGCCATTCGCAAAAGAATGCCTGCAATTGGACGTGGGTGACATCTCATTGCCAATGCCTATACAGACCGCCCGACCTGATGGTCCGCACTTTCCGGGCGCGAGCGAGCTTGCGGCTTCGGCCCATCCAACCCGTCTTGCGGCGCGTCTTGATCCAGCGTTATCGGCCGAAACGTTAGTGAAGTTGCAGAAGTGTTCCAGACTGCATCCAAGGCTGGCAGAATTGCTGGGCAACGATGACGTGGATCTGAACCACATCGGCTGCAGGCCGGACCTTCTACGCGGGCATGATCCATATCGAGCGACCCTTCTTGCTGGTAGTATCTGGCATGCCCGTTCGCTGGTCGCGTTTGTCTCTCAGCCTGAGCTTGCCATCCTTGTTAAACGCATCGGCGTGGATGCACACGCATTCGGAATCCGACACCTGCTGCATGCTGTTGACAAAAGACTGATCTCGGACCCAGAAAAACTCGCTCAGCAAATCGAATACGATGGACACGCATGTCTTGGAGCTTGGCTCCAGGACAGTTCAGCGACCGAGCGTAACCGCGTGCTTCTTCGATTGCCCGAGGGGACTGCCGCGGAGACTCCAGCACATGAGCATTGGACCGCCGCCGGCCAATTGCTTTCACTTGTAGTAGCTCATTTTGAGACAGAGACCCCGGTGAAATGACAGTCGAACTTTCCGAGGGGCCAATAGCGCCGCAGATGCGTCCAGTCGGACCACTGATACCCGCGAGCGAGCTCGAAACCTGGCACAGCGCCGCGCAAGCCCTTGCCGCGGCAGAACGGCATCGGCAGCGCGTTCGAAACTGGGCACGCGCGGTTTACCAGCGGGCGTGGGCGCGCGGCCACATGGAGGGCTCGAATGCAGGCACCGAGGAGATGGCAGGGTTGATTGCGGAGACAATCTCCGAAATCGCGCGACGAAAGGCGGCTCTGGAGCAGGAATTGCCGCAGCTCGTGATGGAAATATTGAGCGATCTTATCGGCGCTTTCGATCCGGGCGAGCTATTGGTGAGGGCTGTTCGTCACGCCATAGAGTGTCAATACAGCGGCGCCGACGTTTGCCTTCATGTTTCTCCCATGCAAGTCGACATGCTTGCACGAGAGTTTGCTCGATGCGACGGCCAGGATGGTCGACCAAGGGTGCGGATCGAGCCCGACCCGACATTGTCGCCGCAACGCTGCGTGCTGTGGAGCGAGTACGGCAATGTTGACCTTGGACTTGACGCCCAGATGCGCGCGCTGCGCCTTGGTTTCGGGACGCTCTGTGAGAAAGGCGAGCTATGAGAAAGCCCGTCCCAGAACATAACGCTGACGCCCACACTCGAGCTCTCGTTCCAGCAATCTCGTCTTTGAGGGCTGCGGCCAAGCGAATTGACACGCGTGCGGTGCGCGGTCGGATCACGCGGGCTATCGGCACACTGGTTCATGCCGTCTTGCCAGACACTCGTATTGGGGAACTTTGCCTCCTAGAGGACCCGCGAACCGGGCTGTCGCTCGAGGCCGAGGTGATCGGCCTGTCGGGTGATGGTGTATTGCTGACACCGATCGGGGACTTGGTGGGCCTATCCAGCCGCGCAGAGGTCGTGGCCACTGGCCGAATGCGTGAGGTGCCCGTCGGCGGCGATTTGCTCGGTCGCGTGATCGACAGTCGTTGCCGCCCATTGGACGGCAAAGGCGAAATCAAGACCGTCGAAACTCGGCCCCTGCATGGCAGAGCCCCCAATCCGATGACGAGGCGCATGATTGAGCGGCCATTCCCGCTTGGGGTCCGTGTCCTCGATGGTCTGCTGACGTGCGGCGAGGGCCAGCGGATCGGGATTTATGGCGAGCCAGGTGGTGGCAAGTCGACGCTGTTGTCACAGATCGTAAAGGGTGCCGCCGCTGACGTCGTCATAGTGGCGCTCATAGGCGAACGTGGACGGGAAGTTCGTGAATTCATCGAAAGGAATCTTGGTGAAGAGGGCCTTCTCCGTACGGTCGTCGTGGTTGAAACATCCGACCGCTCGGCGGTAGAGCGTGCGCAATGCGCTCCAATGGCGACTGCGCTCGCGGAATATTTCCGCGATCAAGGCCTACGCGTTGCTCTCATGCTGGATTCGCTGACGCGCTTCTGCCGCGCTATGCGCGAAATAGGCCTTGCTGCGGGTGAGCCGCCGACGCGACGGGGCTTTCCTCCTTCCGTTTTTGGCATGCTGCCAGGCCTGCTCGAGCGCGCCGGCATGGGTGAGCGGGGCTCAATCACGGCCTTCTATACGGTGCTTGTAGAGGGTGATGGCACGGGTGATCCAATCGCCGAGGAATCGCGTGGTATTCTCGATGGCCATGTCATCCTCTCACGCGCTATTGCGGCGCGATCGCATTTCCCCGCTATTGATGTGCTGCAGAGTCGCAGCCGCGTCATGGATGCAGTCGTTTCGGGGACACATCGCAAGGCAGCATCCATTTTCCGCGAGCTCCTGTCGCGCTATGCCGAGACCGAGTTCTTGATCAATGTTGGCGAATACAAGCCAGGTGGAGATCCCCTGACTGACCGGGCTGTCGCGTCAATCGACGAACTGAGGGAGTTTCTGCGCCAGAGCGAAGATGACGCGTCAGATTTCGAGGAGACGGTCGCATGGATGTCGCGTCTGACCGCGTAAACTGGATTCAGTCTTCGAGTATACGGCTTCTGAAGGAAATGCAAGAGCGTCGTGCCCTTGGCGAGCTGTCCAAGAAGGAAGCCCAGCGCGATGTGGCCGCCTCAGCCGTACAAAATGCCTCTAGGGAGCTTGCAATGATACAGCAACATTGTTCAAGAAAAGAAGCAGCGCTCTATCAGCATCTGATGTCACTCGACAACTTGTCTAGCGCAGCGCTCGACCGTCACCGCCTTCACACTGAACAACTTGCCGCTGAGATCAATTCCAGACGGCAGATGCTTGATGATACCCAAATCGCTCAAGAGGAGGCTGAGATGGCGGCGTCCAGGACGAGGGAGCTATGGGTCATATGTTCGGCGGCAAGGGACAAATGGCAACAAATCGAGGACGACGTGCGGCGCGCCGTCGAGACTCATTCGGAGGCCGCAGCCGAGATCGAGGCCGACGATGAGATACTGCTGAAATATGCGAGGGGGTCGCTTGCCTAAATGCCGCGCAACCGGATCCGACGGTCGCAAGAGGTCGTCCGAATGACACGACCGTGCAGTCTTTGATAGGCGCTGCGGTCACACCCGCCATGTTCGAACCAGTTCTGAAACTGTCCCACACGGTTGTCTCGTGGCTCAATGATACAGCAGCGCCGCGCACGCCGTTTCAAAGCCGGATCAACGAGGTGCCGCTATCGGTGCGAACGGCAGGGCTTGTCTGGCAGCAGGAACCTGCTGCCATTCCGATGCTTGACTGCGTCTGGAGAGTGGGAGCCGAAACGGTCATCTTGTCACTGTCGCGCCCGCTCGTAGAGGAGTTCATCACGACAGTGCAGAACGGCTTGGCCTTCCCTTCCGAGCCAACTGCTTCGCTAATTCTCGAACTCGCTCTGGAGCCGCTTGTCACTCGACTGGAGGAGACGACGCGTCTGAACGTGCAACTCGTGCGGGTATGCGAAGCCACGATGCTGGCTCCTCATCTTGAACTCGACATCATTTTCGGCGCGGTCAAGGGCAAGGGCCGTCTATTCCTGTTCACGCCACTTGACGGCTTAGTACCGCCTGCGTTTCGCGCGCTAGGCGAACTGCTTGCCCAGTTGCCGCGGCAGCTGGGCGGGCTGCCTCCAGAGCTCCCGCTCATTGTTGCAGGAGAGGTCGGCACGCTTCGCCTTCCTGCGGCGCTTCTTCGAAGCGCATGTGTCGGTGATGCATTGTTGCCCGATATTGCGCCGTTCGGCCGCGGCCAGATCACCCTAGCTGTCGGCCAGTTGTGCGCCGAGGCGGATCTTGACGGCGATGAATTAATCTTGCGGGGGCCTTTCCGCCCGCGACCGTGTCCTTTGGAGAGTGCGCATATGACACAACCCGGATCGCAACTGGAGCTTACTAAGGATCTCGACGATGTCGAGATCGTGCTTGTCTTTGAATGCGGCCGCTGGCCTATTTCTCTTGGGGAATTAAGAAGTGCCGGCGAAGGGCATATTTTTGAACTTGGATGGCCGATCGACGGCCCGGTCGACATAGTGGCCAATGGTCAGCGTATCGGGCGTGGCGACATTGTCCGCATCGGAGAAGAGCTGGGCATCAGGCTCCGTGGCGGGTTTGCATGCAATGAGTGAAGCTCAGCCGACAATCCTGGCGCTTCTTGCGGTTACCGCCGGACTCGGTCTGCTGGTTTTAGCAGTTGCCACGACAACGGCCTTTGTAAAGGTATCAATTGTTCTTTTCCTCGTCCGCAATGCGCTCGGGACCCAGACCATACCACCCAATGTGGTGCTGTACGCCGCGGCGATGATCCTCACTATGTTCGTTAGTGCGCCCGTTGCTGAGCAGACCTATGACCGCATGTCGGATCCCAAGCTCCACTATCAGACATTCGACGACTGGGTAAGCGCCGCTAAAGCCGGAAGTGAGCCCTTGCGCGAGCATCTCAAGAAATTCACAAATGAAGAGCAGCGGCGATTTTTCCTATCTTCGACAGAAAAGGTCTGGCCAGAGGAAATGCACGCTGCAGCCACGCCTGATGACTTTGCAATACTTGTACCATCTTTCTTGCTATCAGAATTGAAGCGCGGATTTGAGATAGGATTTCTACTTTATCTGCCTTTTATTGTTATAGATCTGATAGTGACAACTATCTTGATGGCAATGGGTATGTCGATGGTCTCACCAACTGTTATATCTGTTCCGTTCAAGATCTTCTTGTTTGTTGCCATTGATGGTTGGTCAAAATTGATGCATGGGCTTGTGCTGAGTTATACGTTACCGGGAGGCTGATCATCACTGAATCCAGCATCATTACTCTTATGAGCCAATCACTGGTGGTTTTCATGATCTGGATTCTACCGCCGCTCATTGCATCAGTGGTTGTCGGCCTCGTCATCGGCATCCTCCAGGCGGCGACGCAGATCCAGGATGAAAGCTTGCCGCTCACCGTGAAGCTTCTGGTCGTTGTCGCGGTGATTGGGCTGTTTGCTCCTGTGCTAAGCGCCCCGCTCATAGAGCTAGCCGATCAGATCTTCACCGAGTTTCCCGCAATGACACTTAGCTACTAGTCCGCCCCATGGACGCGCCATCGGCCGATATTCAAATTCTGATCCAGACGGCTTTCGAACTCGTCGTTGCGGCAGGTCTTGGGGCAGCCCGCGCGATGGGCATCATGCTGATCTTTCCCGTATTCACACGCTCGCAGATCAGTGGGCTGATCCGGGGCTGTTTGGCTGTTGGCTTCGCACTACCATGCCTGGCACACGTCAGCGGCGGATTGCCGGCGCTGGATCCTGATACGCGCCTGATCCAGCTAACCCTGCTCGGATTCAAGGAAGTTTTTGTCGGTGTACTCCTTGGCACTTTTCTTGGCATTCCGCTTTGGGGCCTTCAGGCTGCCGGGGAGCTTATCGACAACCAACGCGGCATCAGCAGCCCGACCGCTTCGGCCGATCCCGCGACGAACAGTCAGGCTTCCGCGATGGGCGTTTTTCTGGGGATCACTGCGATTGCCATATTCGTCGGATCAGGAGGCCTGGAAACTTTGATCAGTGTCCTGTACCGCAGCTACTTGATCTGGCCGGTGTATCAGTTTCACCCGACACTGAGCGGGCCAGGAGCAATGGAGTTGTTGGGGCTTCTCGACAGCATAATGCGCACGGCATTATTGGTTTCGGGGCCTGTCGTGTTCTTCCTGATACTGATTGATATATCGATGATGCTGCTGCGTCGCTTTGCCCCGCAATTTAAGGCGAGCCAACTGTCTCCGGCAATCAAGAACATTGTCTTTCCAGTTCTCATGGTCACCTACGCTGCCTATCTGGTGGAGAGCATGAAACTGGAGGTCACACGTGCCAACGGCGTGCAGGAGTGGTTCGACAAATTGCTGCCATGAGCGACACAAGTGAAGAGAAGACACACGCCGCCAGCCCGAAGAAGTTAAGTGAAGCGCGCAAAAAAGGACAGCTGCCACGT
>NZ_RZPB01000650.1:0-3429 GCF_003998535.1 Mesorhizobium sp. M7A.F.Ca.AU.002.02.1.1
CCGGCGAATGCCTCTTCGACGCACCAGTCGAAGGTCAGGTCCGGGCGGTGGCGACGGGCATCCTCGACCGCCGGAAAGGTGTGGATGACATCGCCCATCGACGACGTCTTGACGATCAGCACCTTCATGCCGCGGCCGGAATTTCCAGCAGCCGGTCCGCCGCTGCCGCGACCTGGCCGACTTCCAGCGTCTTCAGGCAGTTGAGGTGGCCGAGCGGACAGACCTTCTGGTGGCAGGGCGAGCACGACAGGCCGAGCCAGACCAGCTCGCGGCGCTCCGCCAGCGGTGGCGTGTTTTCGGGCGAGGTCGAGCCGTAGACGGCGACGATCGGCGTGCCGACGGCGGCCGCGACATGCATCAGTCCGCTGTCGTTGGACACAGCCAGCCTGGCGGCGGATATCAGGTCGATGGCGTCCTCCAGCCGCGTCTGTCCGGCGAGGTCGACGACGCCGGGGGCCAGGGCTGCGATCTCCGCCGTCACGTCGCGGTCGTTCTTCGAGCCGAACAGCGCAACCTTCAAGCCTTTGCCCATGAAGCCGCTGGCAAGCCCGGCATAGCTTTCGCTGGGCCAGCGCTTGGCAGGGCCGAATTCCGCGCCGGGCATCAGGGCCACGAATTTCTGCGGCGCCAGCCCGAAACGGCCGAGCAGGTCGACCTGGTTTTTCGTGTCCACGCTAAGCCGGGGCGCCCGGAAACTGCCGCCCTGGGCAAGGCCGAAATAGGCCTGCGCGGTGCGTCGTTTGATGCTGTCGGGCAATGGCACGACGTCGGTCAGCAGGCCATAGCGCATCTCGCGCAGATTGCCGACACGGCGCGGAATGCGGGCAAAGAACGGAATCAGCGCCGACTTCCAGCTGCCCGGCAGGATATAGGCCATGTCGTAGCGGCCGCGCAGCAGGCGGCCGAAGCGGCGGCGATGGGTGAATTCGAGCGCGCCGGGTTTGAGCGGAAAATCGATCTGCTGGCGGATTTCGGGCATGCGCTTGACCAGGGGTGCTGCCCAGGCAGGCGCCAGCACATCGATGGCGGCGTTGGGATGCAACTCCTTCAGCGCCGAAAACAGGCACTGCGCCATCACCATGTCGCCCACCCAGCGTGGGCCGATCACGAGGATCGTTGGGCTTTCAGCCATTCGACATAGTCTCTGACACCGGTTTCCACTGTCCGGAATTGGCCATTGTAACCGGCCGCGCGCAAACGGGACATATCAGCTTGCGTAAAGCTCTGGTAGCTGCCCTTGAGATGGTCGGGAAAGGGGATGAATTCAATCTCCCCTTTACCCAACGTGTCGATCACCGTTTCGGCGATGGCGCGGAAGGGCTGGGCACGGCCGGTGCCGCAATTGAAGATGCCGCTTGAGCCCCGTTTCCACAGCCACAGATTGACGTCGGCGACATCACCGACATGGATGAAGTCACGGCTTTGTTCGCCGGGTCCGAATCCGTCATAGGCGCCGAACAGTTTCGGGTTCTCGCCTCGCTCGACCTGGTTGAACAGATGGAAGGCGACGGAGGCCATGGCGCCCTTGTGCGCTTCGCGCGGGCCATAGACGTTGAAGTAGCGCAAGCCTACGACCTGTGAATGGTCGGCCTGCCCGGCGAACACGGTTCGCCTGACATAGTCGTCGAACAGCTTCTTGGAATAGGCGTATACGTTGAGCGGCCGTTCCAACGCGGGATCCTCGAGGAACTCCGAGCCGCCGCCATAGACGGAAGCCGAGGAGGCATAAAGGAAAGGCACGCGCAAACTCTGGCTTGCATGCAGCAACCGTTTCGAGAAGGCGTAATTCACCTCCATCATGAATTTGCCGTTCCACTCGGTGGTGGTCGAGCAGGCGCCCTGGTGGAACACGGCCTCGATGCGGCCGAGCGAGCCGGCCTCCATGCGGGGCAGGAAATCGTCCTTGTCGAGATAGTCGGCGATCTTGAGATCGGCAAGATTGACGATCTTGTGACCGTCGGTAAGGTCGTCGACGACGAGGATGTCGTCATGCCCTTCGGCATTCAGCGCGGCGACGATGTTGGAGCCGATCATGCCGGCGCCGCCCGTGACGATGATCATGAAGGACCTCTGGTTGCTTGCGATTCCGGTCCTTATAGGGGAGGCTAGCCGGGCTGTCGACAAAGCCAGGTGCATGCGCCTGTCCTGCCATTTTATGCGCTTGTCTGTTTTGTCTATTTTGTCTATTATGGACAAAACAGGGTATCCCATGAAAAACTATCCGTCGACCGATCTGAAACAGAATCTTGGAGATGTGCTTGCAGCTGCCAGCCAGCAGCCGGTCTCCATCACTCGCCACAACAAGCCGAGATACGTCCTGATGAGCATCGAGGCCTACGAAGCGCGCTTCGGCAACGACAGCCGCCGCGTCTACGCTGCGAAGGACGCCCCGACCGAACATGTCGAGATGCTCGAGGAGTACGCCGCGGAATTGGACCGTGATTAAACCCGCTGCTGCGGACGTCTGGCGATATCCATATCTTTGGCATCGCCAACACGGAGACGGCGAGACCGAAGGCCGGAAGTCACGGCCTGTGGCCTTTGTGGCTGTCCTTCCTGGGAAAGCCGGGGGTACCAACCTCTTCATACTTGCAATCACTTCCACACAGCCGGGTCGTGATCGCGTTGCAGTCAGCATCCCGGAAATTGAACGCCACCGTGCGGGCCTCGATCCTATGCCCCTTTGGGTCATGGCCGATGAGTACAATCATGATATCCTGGAAGCGTCGGCCTATTTCGAGCCGGGTGCGCGAATTGGCGCGTTCAGCCCGTCATTTCACAAGAAAATTATGTTCGCTTTTACTGCGGTTGTCCGCACGGGTCAGTCCAAAGCAATCCCGCGCGGACTGAATCGACAGGGCAGAGCACGATCGTGAGGGACCAAAAATGCCATCGACCGAACTGCTCATCGCGTTTTTCGCCACCACGGCGATCTTCGCCTACACTCCAGGCCCGGCCATGCTCTATGCCGCCGCGCAGACGATGGCGCGCGGCCGCTGGTCCGGCCTGACGGCGGCGCTGGGCATTCATCTGGGCGGCTACGTGCATGTTTTCGCCGCGGCCGCCGGGCTGTCGGTGCTGTTTCATGCCGTGCCGACGCTCTACCTGGCGGTCAAGCTGGTCGGTGCGCTCTATCTGATCTGGCTTGGCATCTCGCTGTTTCGCAAGCGCGCGGACGGCGATGCGGCGCTGCCCGCGATCGAGCGCAAATCGGCGCGGCGCGCCTTTTTCGAGAGCATCACCGTCGAGGTGCTCAATCCGAAGACAGCGATCTTCTTCATGGCGTTCCTGCCGCAATTCATCGACGCCTCGGCGGCGTTTCCGGTCTGGCTGCAGTTCGTCGTGCTCGGCACGATAGTCAATCTGATGTTCTCCTCGGCCGATATCGTCTGCGTGTTCCTGGCGGGCGCCGTGATCGGCCGCCTGCGG
>NZ_RZPB01000651.1:0-3428 GCF_003998535.1 Mesorhizobium sp. M7A.F.Ca.AU.002.02.1.1
CGCCGCACTGCGCGGACGATGTGAAGTATGGCGTTGTCGAGCGGGTGGTTGCCGACTTTCAGGCCATGAAGCGGGATGGAACGGTTTTTGCGGGCCAGAAGATCGCCGACCTCATCACCGTCAACGGTGCGCGCGTTGTCGCGGACGACGGCACCTGGGGACTGGTGCGCGCCTCGTCGAACAAGCCGGAACTGGTCGTGGTCGTCGAAAGCCCGGTGTCGTCGCAGCGTCGACGGGAGATGTTCGAGGCTGTCGACACCGTGCTGCGCCGCAGCCCCGAGGTGGGCGCCTACAACCAGACCTTTTGAATGGTGGTTGAATGACCGAGCGGATTGTCAGTTTTGTCATGAGCGGCGGGGTCGGCTCGCGGTTGTGGCCGCTGTCGCGCGAGGACAATCCCAAGCAGTTCCACGATCTGTCCGGCGACGGCTCGATGCTGGCCAAGACCTTGCGCCGGCTGACGGCCCGGCCGGAAGGCGAAACGCCGATCTTCCTGATTGCCGCGGAGCGCCATGCCGACCGCGTTCACGCCGATCTTGCCGGCCTCGACCTCGCCGGCGGCGGGCCGCTGTTCGAGCCGACCGGGCGCAACACAGCCGCCGCCGTCGCACTGGCGACGCTGCGCACACTGTCCGAGTTCGGCGACAGCCTGGTGCTGGTGGTGCCGTCGGACCATGAGATATCGACCCCGCGCCAGTTCTGGCAGAGCGTCGAAGCCGGCACCGAGGCAGCGCGTAGCGGCCGGCTGGTGGTGTTCGGCATCAGGCCGACACAGCCCGAGACCGGCTACGGCTATATCGAGGTTGCGGCCGAAAGCGGCGGCATCTTCGACGTGTCGCGCTTCGTCGAAAAGCCGGATCTTGCGACTGCGCAAAGCTATCTCAAGGCCGGAAATTTCTACTGGAACACCGGTATCTTCCTTTTTCGCGCCAGCGCCATGCGTGATGCCTTCATAGCGTTCCAGCCGGATATCTGGCAGGCCACCGAAGCAGCGTACAAGGCAGCGACATCGGATTTGTCCGGCCTTTACATGCCGCTAGAACTCTACGCCGCCATTCCGTCGAACTCGATCGACTACGCCATCATGGAGCGGGCAAAAGACATCGCGATGGTGCCGGCCGGCTTCCGCTGGAACGATCTCGGCTCATGGCAGTCGCTGCTCGATGTCGGCCCCGCCGACGACCGGGGCAATGTCATCATCGGCGACGTCGTCGCCATCGATTGCGAGAATTCCTACATTCGCAGTGACGGCCGCCTGCTGTCGGCGATCGGCATGAAGGACATCGCCATCGTTTCGACATCGGATGCCACCTTCGTCGCTCCGGTCAGCCACAGCCAACACGTCAAGAAGATCGTCGAGCAGCTCGAAAAATCGGGTCGCCTGGAAACCAGGTTCACGCCGGCGCATGACCGCGTCATCGAAAGCGGCGCCTGGCGGCGGCGCGTGCATCACTGGCTGTTTCAGGAGACCTTGCCGCTGTGGTCGACATCGGGCGTCGACGAACGCCATGGCGGCTTTCACGAAGCGCTTGGCCTGGACGCTTCGCCGTTGATGAAGCCCAAGCGCATGCGCACCACGGCGAGGCAGGTCTATGCCTTCGCCGTTGCCCGGGCGCGCGGCTGGGACGGTCCGGCCGACCGGCTGATCAGCCACGGCATCGCCTTCATGGCCGGCAAGGGCCGCACCGACAAGGGCGGCTGGGTTCGGACGCTGAATGTTGACGGTTCGGTTGCCGACGCCACCGAGGATGCCTACGATCATTCCTGCGTGCTCCTGGCACTGGCGCATGCGCATATGTCTGGCAATCCCGACGCCTTGCGCCTCGGCGAGGAAACCTTCGCCTTTCTCGATGCGCATCTCGAAGACAGCCGCATGACCGGCTTCCTTGAGACATCGGATGGCAAAGGCGAGCGCCGCTCCAACCCGCATATGCACCTGCTTGAGGCCTTCCTCGCCTGGCACCAGGCGACCGGCGAGCGCGCCCATCTGCGCCGCGCAGCGCGCATCATCGACCTCTTCCGCAGTCATTTCTTCGATCCGGAAAGCTGGACGCTTGGCGAGTATTTCGATGCCGAATGGAAACCATCCGCCGGCGAGAAAGGCTCGTGGACCGAGCCTGGCCACCATTTCGAATGGGCCTCTTTGTTGGTCGATTTCGCCGGGCGCAGCGGCCAGGCCGAGTTGAGCGGCTTTGCCAGGAAACTCTACGCCTCGGCCATCGCCAATGGCCTCAACCGCGCCACCGGGCTTGCCTATGGCGCCGTCTCGCGGCAGGGCCTGCCGCTCGACCTGATATCGCGCAGCTGGCCGCAGGCCGAAGCCGTGAAGGCGGCGATCGCACTGGATGGCTCGGGCGGCCCCGATCTGAAGCCCGAGATCGAAGCGCGCGTCGGCCGGCTGTTCCGCTGGCACATCGACCCGGCGCCGCTCGGCCTGTGGATCGACCGCATCGACGAGCGCGGCCGCTCACTGGCATCGGACGTTCCGGCCAGCATCTTCTATCATCTGGTCTGCGCGCTGACCCAGTATCTGGACAGCACGGCCGACCTGAAGGCGTAAGGGCAGCCTCAGTACGGGCTCGCCACATCCCCGGTCTCGACATAGATCGACTTCAGCTGCGAATAGAGCGCCAGTGCGGCCAGTGAATTCTCACGCCCGATGCCTGACTGTTTGAAGCCGCCGAACGGGATTTCCACCGGCGTCAGATTATACGCGTTGATCCAGCAGGTGCCGGCCTGCAGTTCGGCGATGACGCGGTGGGCGCGCGGCAGGTCGCGCGTGAAGACGCCGGCAGCGAGGCCGAATTCGGTGTCGTTGGCGCGGTCGATCACCTCGTCCTCGCCGTCGAATTTCAACACGCTCATCACTGGTCCGAAAATTTCTTCACGGGCGATGCGCATGCCATCGGTCACGCCGGTGAACACCGTCGGCTCGACGAAGAAGCCGCCCTGAAAGCCCTGCAGCGAAGGCACATTGCCGCCGCAAGCAAGCGTCGCTCCATCCTGCTTGCCGATCTCGATATAGCCGGCCACCTTGTCGTGCTGCGCCTTGGAGACCAGCGGTCCCATCTGGGTTTCGGGATCGAGCGGGTCGCCGATGCGGATTTTCTTGGTCCGCTCTATCAGACGGTCGACAAAGCGGTCGTGGATGCCGCTCTGCACGAAGACGCGCGTGCCGTTGGAGCAGATCTGTCCGGTCGAATAGAAATTGCCGAGCATGGCGCCGCCAATGGCGTTCTCGATGTCGGCATCGTCGAACACGATCAGCGGCGACTTGCCCCCGAGTTCCATCGTCGCGTGCTTCATCTTCGAGCCGGCAAGCGACAGCACCTTGCGGCCGGTCGGCACCGAACCGGTCACCGAGACCTTGGCGACGACATCGTGGCCGACAAGCCCGGCGCCGACATCGCCATAGCCCTGCACAACGT
>NZ_RZPB01000652.1:0-3424 GCF_003998535.1 Mesorhizobium sp. M7A.F.Ca.AU.002.02.1.1
TGCTATCGCCGAACGAGCGCTTCTATCTCTCGGTCTATGGCGGCGACAAGCCGATTGCCGCAGTCAAGGCAGCACTGCCGGACATGCATACGCTGAGCCGCGCGTCGCTGACGCAATGCATTCTGCGCTATGCCGCGCTTGGCTGGAGCGGCTATGTTCCAGATGCCTGCCGAAAAGGTACCTTGCTCATTCCCGTCAACATCGCGAAATGGATGTGGGGTTGGCCGAACCGGTTTCTCGATCGCATGCAAGGCGTCGACAGCCGCGTCTATCTGCTCGGCCCGTACACCGGCGGCGACTTTTCGCAAGGGCTGGACGATCCCGAACTGATCAAGCAGCTGCCGAACGGTTATTCCGGCGGCATTTCCACCGATGCGCTGGATCTCGTCATGCCTGACATCAAGGAACGTTTCACCCAGCCGGCTCAATCCACGCCATAAGGCCGGGACTCGAGCCGACCCGAACCACCTTCAAAGCAGGATGCGGTATTTCGCGAAACCTGCCTCGCCCTCGCCTGCCGGCTCGATCTTCAGCGATTTCAGCTGCGCAATGAAATCCTTCGCCTTGGCGCCGGTTTCGAACACGGCGCTGGTTCCAGGCAGCGGCGCGAACGACCAGTTGTCGTCCGCGGACGGGTTGATTGTACCCTCGCTGACGATGTAGCGGACGATGACGTCGCGATTGGTGTCCGGCGCTTCATAGATGATCTTCGAGGCATTGATGTCGGGGAAATTGCCGCCGCCACCGGCCCGGTAGTTGTTGGTCGCGACGACGAATTTCTGTTTGGGGTCAATTGGTTTTCCATCGAAACTCAGGTCGACGATGCGATTGGCGCCAGCGTTAGCCAGCCCGCCCTTGGCATCGTATTTCGGCGGCTGCGACAGGTCTATTTTATAGGTGACGCCGTCGATGACGTCGAAATTGTAGGACGGAAAATCGGTGTTGATGAGGGCCTGGTCGGCCTTCCCTGGCTCGATCCGGTTGAAGATCCCGGCCGACATTTCCAGCCATTCCTTGACCTGCCCACCGGTGATTTCGACCGCACGCACGGTGTTGGGATAGAGATAGAGGTCGGCGACGTTCTTGATGGCGATATCGCCGGCGGGCACGTCGGTATAGTAGTCGGCGCCGTTGCGTCCGCCGGCCTTGAACGGAGCGGCCGCCGACAGCAGCGGCACATCCTTCCATTGCGTATTCTTCAGAATATCCCTGAGGTACCAGGTCTGCGCCTGGCTGACGACCTGCACCGACGGATCGTCGGCGACCAGCGCGAAATAGGAATAGAGCGGCGCGGAGGTCTTGCCGACGGGGCGGCGCACATAGGCCAGTGTTGCCTGGTGGTCCTGCTCAAGGGCCGCGATGATGCGCTTGTCGTCCGGGACAGTCGGTTTATTCTTGTTGTCGACGCGTTCGAAGATCGGCCGCGCCTCGGAAGTGGCGGAAACGACCTTCCATTTCGACCCGTCACGCTCCAGCATCAGGTCGATCAGCCCCATATGCGAGCCCCAGAAACCGCCCATGACGGCGGGTTTGCCCTGCAGCGTGCCCTTTTGCGTGTCGACACCATCGAGCGACTGGAAATCCTTCTTGCCGGGGAACACCAGATGCTGGTGCCCGGTGAACACCGCGTCGATGCCGGCGACGCCGGCGACGAAGAACGAGGCGTTCTCCATCATGTCGCCGTGCTTCACGTCGATGCCGGAATGCGACAGCGCAATGACGATGTCGGCGCCCGCCTCCTTCATCTGCGGCACCCAGGCCTTGGCCGCCTCGACGATGTCGCGCGTCTTGACGTTGCCTTCGAGGTTCTTGAGATCCCAGACCATGATCTGCGGCGGCACGAAGCCGATGATGCCGATCCTGATCGGCTGCTCGGCGCCCGAACCGTCCTTGATCTTCTTGTCGAGGATGACATAGGGCTTGAGATAGAGCTTGTCGTCGCGCGGGTTCGCGGCAAGCTCCGTGCCGCGGATCAGATTGGCGCAGACGAAGGGAAAATTGGCGCCGGCCAGCACCTTGTCCAGGAACGACAGGCCATAGTTGAACTCGTGGTTGCCCAGCGTCGAGCACTCGTAGCCGAGCAGGTTCATACCCTTCATGATCGGATGCAGGTCGCCGTCCTTCAGGCCCTTCTCATAGGCGATGTAGTCGCCCATCGGATTGCCCTGCAGCAGGTCGCCATTGTCGATCAGCATCGAATTCACCGCTTCCTTGCGCACGGCGTCGATCAGGGAGGCCGTGCGCGACAAGCCCAGCGTGTCGTTCGCTTTGTCGGCGTAATAATCGTAAGGCAGCACGTTCACATGGATGTCGGTGGTCTCCATGATCCGGAGATGCGCCTGGTTGGCCTGTGCGCGAGCGGAGAAGGGATGAAGCACGATCAGCGCCCCTGTAGCTGCGGTGCCAGCGAGGAAATCGCGGCGGGAGACGGGATGGAGCAGTTGCGACATGTTTTCTCCTTATCGACAACGTGACACGCCCTGCCCCGAAGCGAACTTCGCGCCGAAATCGGCTCAAGTCCATTCAAGAAGTTGCGTGCATCGGAAGGTCAGTCGACCAGCAACAGATGACGTGCGGATGAACGGTGCCGGTGAAGAAATCAGCCCTTGTCGTCGTCGCCCTGGGTGATCAGCCGCGCGCTGCGTTGCCCCGTCGCGTAGATCCATAGCCAGCTCAGCGAAACAGCAAGCCGGTTGCGAAAGCCGATCAGGAAATAGATGTGAGCCACTCCCCACAGCCACCAGGCGAGCCAGCCGGTGAGCTTGATCCAGCCGAAATCGATGGCGGCGGCGCGTTTGCCGATCGTCGCCAGATCGCCGGCATGCCTGTAGTGGAAAGGACGCGCGGTCGTGTCGCCGCCGAGCCTGGCCTTGATGGTAGCCGCAACATGTCGGCCCTCCTGCTTGGCGGAAGGCGCCACGCCGGGAACCGGCCGCCCGTCTGGCCGCAGCACATGAGCGGCGTCGCCGATGACGAAGATCTCCGGGCTGCCACGCACACTTAGATCGGGCTCGACCAGCACCCTGCCCGCGCGGTCCGCCTTCGCTCCCAGCCATTCAGCGGCTGGCGAAGCGGCAACGCCGGCTGCCCACAGGATCGTTCGGGCGGCCAGTTGCTTATCGCCAAACACGACACCTTCGGCGTCGCAGCGCGTGACGGCCCGCCCGAGCCCGACCGTCACGCCGAGCCGCTCGAGCGCTTTGTTGGCGTAGTCGGAAAGTTTCGGTGCGAAATTGGCCAGAATGCGGTCGCCGGCCTCGATCAGCACCACGCGCGTCTGCCGCGTGTCGATGTTGCGGAACTCGCCGCGCAGCGTGTCATGCGCCAGCTCGACGATGGTGCCGGCAAGCTCGACGCCGGTCGGCCCGCCACCGACGATCGCAATGGTCAGCAGCGCCTGGCGCTTGGCGGGATCAGCCTCCCG
>NZ_RZPB01000653.1:0-3421 GCF_003998535.1 Mesorhizobium sp. M7A.F.Ca.AU.002.02.1.1
GTACGAACCTGCCGAGCTTCAGGTGGCCTGCCACCCGAAGCTCGAAGAGCGAAGGGTGGTGCGGACGACGGGAATCGAACCCGTACGATCAGAGATCGAGGGATTTTAAGTCCCTTGCGTCTACCAATTCCGCCACGTCCGCAGGCCAGCCCTTTTCAGACGCCAGACACAGGCCGTCAAGTCGTGTTGTTGAGCGTTCGCCGAACGCGCAAACAGACCGGGCGGCTTGATGATACTGGCGCGCTCACGGAATTATCGGCGCGGCGGGTAGTGGTAGGATGCCTGTGTGGTGGATTTGATCCGCCAAGGCCGGCGCCTCTCAGGCCCAACCCATTCCCCCCGCCCACTGGGAGCGTCGGCCACCCTTCCATGAAGAGAGCCCCTCAAGTGGTCGCCTGGGCCGGCAGCGTCGCGATTGTGGGCCTGGTCAGAACTTGTAGCTCAAATTGATCCCGACCGTATTCAGCTTCACGTTCTGATCGCGATCGTTAAAGGGTTCTGCCACCTCGTAGTGCTCGGAGCCGAAATCATAGTAGCGATACTGCGCGCCGACGACGAACTTGTCGGTCAGCGCGTAGTCGACGCCGGCACCCACGGTCCAGCCGACATTCGTGCGCGTGCTGTCGAACGCCGGACCCGCGACTTGCGATGTTTCGATGCCGGCAAAGGCGACGCCGCCAATGCCGTAGACCAGCAGGCGGTCCATGGCGTAACCCGCCTTGGCGTTGACCGACCCGAACCACTTGATGTCGGTGCCGAATGTGCTTCCCAGCGCCGATACCGTCGTGCCGCCGACCGAGGAATAGTTGAGGTCCGCCTCGGCGCCGAGCACCGCCTGGTCGAATTGCCACAGGCCGGCGACGTGGCCGCCGACAAAACCGCCGTCAATGTCGGGCGCGATGGAAAATGGCGCACCTTCTGTCACCGATACATCGGATTGGCCCCAGCCATAGCCGGCCTGCAGACCAGCGTAATAGCCCGTCCAGTCGAATCCGGGCGCGGTCATCGGCACGTCGACCGCCGGGTCGGCTGCAAAAGCCGGCACGGCCAGAACGGCAAGGAAACCGGCACTAGCGACCATCAATCGACGCATCGAACTCCCCGAAATGACGGTTCAGAAAGATCCTCGTCAGAAGGATAACCGCATTCGCCGCAATCGCAATCCCCCTGTCGCCGTACAGAATCCTCTATTTGGCATCGATGAAGTCCAGCACAGCCTGGCTATATTCATCCGGCGCTTGCAGCATGGCGAAATGACTGGCGTTGGGCAGGATGATCAGCTTCGCACCTGGGATGGCGGAGGCGATATAGTCGGTGTGTTCGCGCTTGATCGCCTCATCGTGGTCGCCGGCAACGATCGCCGTCGGCGTGGTTATCTCGGCAAGCTGTTCCTTGCTCCACGCCGGCTCGCTCTCCCACATGTGGCTCATCTGCGCCACGAAGGCGTCATACTGGTCCGGTGTTTTCGACATCTTCTTGTAGTCGCGGCCGGAGCGGTCGATGTAGGCGGCAAAGGTCTTGTTGGTCATCACGCCCGGATCAAGGCCGTCGGTGGTTACGTTGGCGGCTTGCGCGAACAGCCTTGTCAGCCGCTCCGGATGATGCAGTGCGATGTCGATACCGATGATGCCGCCATCGCTCCAGCCGACAAGCGCGGTCTTGTCGATCTTCAGGTGGTCGAGCAGCGCCAGATAGTCCGATGCCATCAAGTCGTAGCCATAGGGCTGCTCGGTGCGGGTGGAGCGGCCGTGGCCACGGCTGTCGGCGACGATTACCTTGTGCGTCTTGGAAAGCGTGGCCACCTGGCTGGCCCAGATGTCGCCGTGGCCGAGGCCGCCATGGATGAGCAGCACCGGATCGCCCGCGCCGAAAACGGCGTAGTACATCTGGATGCCGTTCACCGGCGCGTATCCGCTCTGATCGGGTTTGGGCATGGCCGCTGGTTCCGGCAAGGTCTGCCAACGCTCCTCGGCCACGGCAGAAGTGGTCGACGCTGCGAACAAGATAACGATGGCGAACGCTTTCCAAAAACGGGTCATGTCTTCCCTCATATGGTTCGGTTCGCGGTCAGCATCGCCTTCCAGCCGGATTAGTCAACAAGCTCGCCCTGACGCGGTATGTCGGACCGACGGCTCTGGCGGCGCCCGCCGACATTTGCGAGACTGGCGGCAACCGAGGAATCGCCAATGACGAAAGCAACGCCCGCAAAACCCAGACCGTGGACCGAGATGGCGACACATCTGGTCGATGTCGCCGTGGGGCGCAAACCCGCTGACCTGGTCGTGCGCAACGGCCGCTGGGTGAACGTTCATTCGGGCGAGATCATCGCCGGCACCGACATCGCCATTGCCGGCGGGCGCTTTGCCTATTGCGGGCCCAATGCCAGCCATGCAATCGGCCAGGGCACCAAGGTGGTCGATGCCGGCGGGCGTTATCTGGTGCCCGGCCTCTGCGACGCGCATATGCATGTCGAGAGCGGCATGGTGACGGTGACCGAGTTCTGCCGGGCCGTCATTCCGCACGGCACCACCTCGATGTTCATCGACCCGCACGAGATCGCCAATGTTCTGGGTCTGCCCGGCGTGCGGCTGATGCATGACGAAGCGGTCGCCATGCCCATCAACGTGCATGTCCAGATGCCGTCCTGCGTGCCTTCGGCGCCGGGGCTGGAACATGCCGGCGCCGAGCTGACGGTCGCCGATGTCGCGGAAGCGATGACCTGGGAGAACATTATCGGCCTGGGCGAAGTGATGAATTTCCCCGGCGTCGTCGCCAATGATCCGGTCATGTCGGGCGAGATCGCGGCGACGGTCAAGGCGGGCAAGACGGTCGGCGGCCACTATGCCTCGCGCGATCTCGGCCTGCCGTTCCACGGCTACGTCGCCGGCGGCCCCGAGGACGACCATGAGGGCACGCGCGCCGAGGACGCTATCGCCCGCGTGCGCCAGGGCATGAAGGCGATGCTGCGGCTGGGCTCGGCCTGGTACGACGTCGCCTCGCAGATCAAGGCGGTGACGGAGGGCGGAATCGACCCGCGCAACTTCATCCTGTGCACCGACGACAGCCATTCCGGCACGCTGGTCCAAGAGGGCCATATGGACCGCGTGGTGCGCCACGCCATCCAACAGGGATTGAAGCCGGTGACGGCGATCCAGATGGCGACGCTCAATACCGCCCAGCATTTCAAACTGGAGCGCGAGATCGGCTCGATCGCGCCGGGCCGGCTGGCCGACCTGCTGATCGTCTCGGATCTCGCCGCAATGACCATCGACGAGGTCTATGCACGCGGCGTCAGGGTGGCCAAGGGCGGCAAGCTCGAAATCGACATTCCGGCCTATGATTACCCCCGGACGGCGAAGAACACCGTCAAGCTCGGCAAGAAGTTGAAGGGCGACGACTTCGATATCGCCGCCCCCAAGGG
>NZ_RZPB01000654.1:0-3410 GCF_003998535.1 Mesorhizobium sp. M7A.F.Ca.AU.002.02.1.1
AAAAGCTTGTTCGAACTCGGCAAGCGAGTTCGCAATGCGGAGGCCCCGCCCGCCGCCGCCTGCCGCCGCCTTGATCATCACCGGAAAACCGGTTGCGGTCAGCACCTCGTGGCCAGCCTCGAGGCCCTCGACCCGGCCAGCCGAGCCTGGCACGACGGGGACACCTGCAGCGGCAGCGGCCGATCGCGCCGAGACCTTGTCTCCCATCATCCGGATCGCATCTCCCGACGGGCCGACGAAGACCAATGCAGCGCCTGTGACCGCGTCGGAAAACGCGGCATTCTCGGCAAGGAACCCATAGCCTGGATGAACACTGTCGCAACCGGTGTCGCGGGCAGCCTTCAGAATTGCTTCGACATTGAGATAGGACTTCTTTGCAGCTGGTGGGCCGATGTTGACCGCTTCGTCCGCAAGCTGGACGTGGAGCGACTCGGCGTCTGCGGCCGAATACACCGCCACGGTGGCGATCCCCAGATCTTGCGCGGCCCGGATGATCCTGACCGCTATCTCGCCCCGGTTGGCAACCAGAAGCTTTTTCAGCATCAGTCGAGATCCGCAATAGGTGCGCCGGCCATGATGGGATCCTCATTGTCGGCAATGAAGCGGATGTTCGTACCGGCCGTCTCGGCCCTCACTTCGTGGAACGACTTCATCACTTCGATGAGACCGATTACGTCTCCGGCGGACACCGCGTCGCCATCCGCCTTGTATGGCGGCTGGTCTGGCGAAGCGCTGCGATAAAAAGTGCCGGGAAGAGGTGAAAGAATCTGGGCCATAAAAAGCTCCGGAAAACTGCGGACAGACTAATCTGGAACCGCCCGCGCGGGCGGGTTCGGTCGAGTTCAGTGCCAGGGGGCGATTGCGGTGCGCACGGCCCGGGCTATTTCGATGGCGTTCGGCGTATCGGAATGCACGCAGATGGTTTCGCAGCGTACAGGGAAGAAACTGCCGTCCTCTGCCGTGCCCTCGCCCTCCCTGATGGCGCGTACGCACCGCTCGGCCATCTCTGCGGGGTCCTTGGCGTCATGAACGCGTGTCAAGATCAGCTTGCCGGAGGCATCGTAGTCGAGATCGGCATAGAACTCAGCGACAAATGGGATACCGCGCTCTTGATAGATCTTCTCATGCAGGGTGCCCGTCATGCCGAAGAGGGGTACGCCGAAAATCTCTGCCGCGTCGCACACGCCATGGGCTATTGCCTCCTGCTGCATGGCCATGAAGTAGAGGCTGCCATGCGGCTTGATGTGGTGGAGTTCCACACCCTCGGCCTTGAGGAAGCCGGCAAGCGCTCCCACCTGGTAAATGATGGTGTTTCTGACTTCTTCGCGGGTCATCCGCATCTCGCGCCGGCCGAAACCCTGAATGTCGGGCAAGCCTGGATGGGCGCCGATCTTTACGCCACTCGCCTTGGCGCTGCGGACGGCGGTGTGCATGTGATCCGGATCGGAAGCGTGAAAACCACAGGCGACATTGGCAACGTCGATGATGGGCATCATGCCCATATCATCGCCAACCTTGTAGAGGCCAAAGCTTTCGCCCATGTCGCAGTTTAGCGTCACCGCCATCACATTGTTACCCCTCGAAGCTGCCGTCTTTGCGGCGTTGCAGCATTTTTTGCGCATGCGAGGGCATTTGTGAAATAGTAGTTTATTGATTGTCATATCAAAAAAACAGATAATGGTTCTGGGCCAGGGCGCACCATGACCATCACCTTGAAACAGCTGGATTATTTTATCGCGACCGCCGAGAGCGGACAGGTCAGTCATGCCGCGGTGGAACTCAACATCTCGCAATCGGCGGTCACTGCGGCGATAAAGACGCTTGAGGCTGACCTGGGCGTACGGCTTTTGGAGCGTAACCACGCTGGCGTAAGACTGACGATGGAGGGCGCGCGGTTTCTTGAACATGCGCGTGTTATCACCGGGGCCGTCGCTGCCGCCGTCCGAAGCCCGTTGCGCGATAGGAAAGGCCTGGCGGGCAAGCTGCGGCTGGGCATGACCTACACGGTCGTCGGCTACTACATGTCGCGCCACTACGCGCGCTTTCGAAAGACCTATCCCGAGATCGAGGTCGAGGTGCTGGAACTGCCCCGAGACGCTCTCGAAAGCGGGTTGATGTGCGGGGACATCGACATGGCCGTGATGCTGGTGTCGAACCTGGAGCACACCAAGGAGTTGGCGCAGGAGGTCTTGATGCGGTCGAACCGCCGGCTCTGGCTTTCGGCTGATCATCACCTCCTCGCGCGGCAGGAGATCAGCCTCGCCGATGTGGCGGCGGAAGATTATGTCATGCTGACGGTTGACGAGGCACGCACGACGGCCGCCCGTTACTGGGATGCCGCGGGCCTTTCGCTCCGCGCCGTCCTTACCACCAGTTCGGTCGAGGCCGTGCGGTCGCTCGTGGCTGCCGGCATGGGGGTCACTGTCCTGTCCGACATGGTTTACCGCCCCTGGTCCTTGGAGGGGCAGCGCATCGAAGTGCGCGGGCTTGTCGAGCCCATCCCCACTATGGACGTTGGCCTTGCCTGGTCGCGTGACAGATCAATCGAACCGGCGGCTGCGGCCTTCCGGGCCTTTATGTCCGTAACCATGGGCGGCGGCGGCTAACCTCCTGCCGCCAGTCAGGCGCTATGGCTGGTTGAGCAGCGGAGCATGCCGCGCGCAGGAGCTGATGCCTCGCATCATCAAGGGGGATTTCACCTTTGTCGCAAATTACCTCGTCATCGTCGTCCCTCAGGTTGCTCCCGACAAACAGAAGGAATTCTTGGACAGTCTTATTGGTCCACCTCGGACCGGAACCGGAGAAGTTTCTCATCGGCGGGCGGTGACTTCACGGTTGCGGGCTACGATCTGCTCGTGGCGGAGGGGAGGCGTCGCCTCGATGAAGCCCTTGATCAGCGCGTCGCGAATTCCGGGTGCGCGCGCCTTTTCCGCCGTGGACAGCGCATCCTGAAGATCAGGCAACGTCAGTTCCGTGCAGTAGGCGGGCGTGCCCGGTTGCTCAGCGCATGGTGCGCGGATCTATTCCGTATTGAGCGGACATCCAGAGGGTCGCGCAGGGCGGTGCTGCCGACGGAGCAGTCCGCCTCGAAACTCGTATAGCTCGCGGCATCTACTGACGGCGCGCGCCAGGCGCCAGGCAGGTTGCGGTGCCCGTTGTCCGGATGCATGCCGGTATCATCTGCCTGATCATCGTGTCCTCGTTTCGCTCGCTAATGCCGACCTGTTAGAATAATCGACCGGGGGCTATATGGAGACTCTCTCCGATTCGGCTTTTAGATACGGAGAGTGTCTCCGGTATTCAAGGGTTCAAGGTCAGTAATGTCGCAATTTTCGGTCGCGTCAGCCCTGCGCAGGGACGCGCAGCATAATCGGGCGCACATTCTCGAGGTGGCGCGACAAGCGTTCGGC
>NZ_RZPB01000655.1:0-3406 GCF_003998535.1 Mesorhizobium sp. M7A.F.Ca.AU.002.02.1.1
GAGCACCGCCAGGGCGCGATCGCCGACGCCGACAATCGACTTGCCCTCGCACAGCCACCGATAAACCTGCCATTTCTCGACGACAGACCCCTGAGGTATCTGCCTTGACGCCGTGTTGGCTTTCACCAACGCAAGCGTCATCGGCCGCCGCCCGAAGGGCGTCGTCGCAAACCCACTCTCCATTTCCCTCACCTTTCAATCAGGCAAAAGAAATCTGCTCGCCGAAATGGCGCCACGACTCTTGACAGTGATTCGGGGAAGTGCGATTCTCAGCTTGCTACAGACGAGAAGGGCTTCCGCGACGGCGACGTTCGGGGGCCTTTTTCTTTTGCGGTTTCAGTCTCCTGTTTTCTTGGCTGTTTCCGATTGCCGAAAAGCCTCGAAAAGCTCGTCCAGCCGATCGGTTATGAACGCTCCGAACGGCGAGGCTTCCTTGGCCTTCAGGGCAAGCGTAAACACTTTTCCTGTGTCGGTGATCTTGGCTCGCACGGATCTGTCGTGCGGTGCCCAAGCCTTTTCCTGTGTCTTCGATGCTGCTGGCGCGCGTTTTGCCGGCGCGCTCATGAAGTCGAACAGACGCGCAAATCGTGCGTCACTGCCTGACGTGGCGAACTCTGGACTTGCCACATAGTCGGCCGCCCTGCCCGCGCTATCCGGATGCTCCATAAGCTTGGCGAGCTGCCACCATCTGTCCCGACCAACAGTCTTGGCGGCGCCAATGGCCACAATGACTGGCTCTGGAATGTTGCTGGTAACAGAACGCATCTTCGAGAAGGTCGTGTCATCGAGCGCCAAAGCCGACTTCACCGTGTCGGGCGTGTGGCCGCGCTTGAGAATGCGATCGGCAAACAGGGTCCTTTCGATGAAGGACAAATTGGCCCTTGCGGCGTTCTCTTGGCCCTGGGCAATAACATGATCCTCATCGCCCATCTTCTTGACGACCGCGCGTACTGGCCGTCCCAGCTGGCGGGCAACCTTGACGCGCCGATGCCCGAAGACGGTCTGAAAGCGACCGGAGAGCTCAGGATGAGGCCTGACCAGGATCGGAGAATCTTGTCCTCTTTCCCGAATGGCCGCAAGCAACTCCTGATATGCCTCATCGTCTTCGTCCAGGCGATCCGAAACGAAGGAGGTGTCCACAAATGCCGGATCGAGATCCACGACCGAGCTCTTGGAGAGCTCCTCGAAGGATTGCATGATGGAGCGCGACGCCCCGCGAACGGCATACCCGGATACGTCCTTCGCATCAGCCACTGCCGTCGCAGGGCCCAACACACTGCCGAAAATGTCCCTGCGTGCCATTTAACCGCCTCCAATCGCGGTTAGCGATTTGATTTCAAAGACAAAATTTCCAGTTTTTACTGCCGTAAACTTCGCCGTCATGACCGTCCCCACGCACGATGGATCAGCGTCGCGATTTCAGCATTGACCGCATCGAGGGATTCCAGTGCACGGTCGTAGGTGGAACGGGTAAAGGCCGACTTCTCCACCTCGTAGAGCGTCTGCTTGGTGAGACCCGCGTCCGAAATCGCCGTCGACTTCAACATCGGGTTCTCCAGGATCTGGCCGGCAAGCATGGACTGCATGAAGCCTACCATCTGCGCCTGCGGGATATCCGTCGGCTCGTAGCGTGTGATCAGATATCGAAACCAATCGAGCTCGATTGCCGCACCGGCGGCCTTGATGGTTTTCAATATGCCGCCGAGCATGAGCAGGAACTGGCTCATAGACATCAGGTCGAGCATCTGCGGATGAACTGTAATGAGAACCGACGTCGCCGCCGACATGGCCGTCAACGTCAGGTAGCCAAGCTGGGGCGGGCAATCAACCACGACAACGTCATAGCGATCGTCGACCTCCGTTAACGCCTTCGCCATGCGCGTGAAGAACTGGCGCCCGGCATTGGACGTCTTATCCTGCATGGCGAGGGGCGTGTCGTATTCGTATTCCTGCAATTCGAGATTGGCGGGGGTGATATCGAGACCTGGAAAATTCGTCGGAAGGATTACGTCCGCAATCGAGCGGCGTTCGTCATCGTAACGAATCGCCTCATAGAGCGAGAGGTTGTTATCAAGTTCCGGCTGGAACCCATGCAGGGCCGACAGTGAGGCTTGAGGATCGAGATCGATTGCAAGAACACGGTGGCCGGTCAAGGCCAGATGCTGGGCGAGGTGGGCGGCAGTCGTTGTCTTGCCACTGCCCCCCTTGAAGTTGACGACAGCAACGACCTGGAGCTTGTCGCCGGACTTGCGGTGCGGGACATACTTCTTGACTTCGGTCCTGCCATGCTGGTCCAGGAAATGGCGCAGCTCAAGCATCTGCTGGGCAGTGTAGGACCGGCGTCCCGATGGGATCTGCTCGGGCAGGGGGCCCTTGCCCTCCAGATGAAGGCGCTTCAGATTGTTCTGCGAGACACCAAGATAGTGAGCGACTTCTGCCATCGAAAACGAACGCAGCGTCTTCGCCGCATCGGGGGGAAATTTCTCCATCCGAAGCTGGTTAAGGCGCCGTGATATCTCAGCACCCTGCTCGAGGATTTTCTCATCGAACTCGAAGCTCGGTAGCCGCATGGCGATATTCATTCTCGTCGAAAACCTGAATTGGCGCTTTTTGCGATGAAATTATTCAACAAGCGCCATTAAGCTCCGATTCGGAAAGCCCGGCAAGAAGTTTTAGGTTAACAGAAGGTTAACAGCACTAGCGGGCTTCCTTGCGGCCGATTCCTGCTGTCGTCGGATAATGGCGGGTTGTCGTTCGACTGGAACTCTCCCGCTCATCTGGCTAAACGCCTGGTTTTTCTGACACAAAGAGCAGTCTTTACGGCAGTAAAAACCGCCCCATCAGCGGAGCGGCTTAGGGGAGGGGAGGGCGCTTCCACCGGCTCAAGGCGGTAGGCGGGCTCGCTTTGCCGGCTGAGGCTTGGTCGAAGGCATCAAAAGCAATGGCCGACCTCCTCCATCATGACGAGACGCAAACGTCCAAAGCTCGGACCGACCCCAATTCGTCTCTAGCGGCCTCAAACGATATTCGCTGACATAGGGTAGGTCAGCGTGCCTCCTGCAGGTGCGTTTGCATGCGGAGGTCAACCGTTACCCGACTGAAAGCCGATCGCTGGAGACCGCAGTTCGCGCACCATCGTTTTGAGCGGTGCGGGCGAGCGCCCGAAACTTCCTTTATCTGCTCGCCAAGGGAGCGTTCGCAACCGACGAGGGTGCCACCCGAGCGTTGATAGCAGACGCTTGGTGATGAAATCCGGCCTGAGGTAGAAACCGAATTTGTCGGCTCGGGAACAACGATGCCAAGACCATCATTCCCGGCTCTATGGTGTCACTCTTGGCCCTTGAGGTCGCTGTCGCCGTAGGCTGCCGCGGACACCGTTGAACAGCTGATCTCGGGAAGGGGAGGG
>NZ_RZPB01000656.1:0-3404 GCF_003998535.1 Mesorhizobium sp. M7A.F.Ca.AU.002.02.1.1
GAAGGGATTTCAGCAGCAGCCCAGCCGTCAGCTTACGCGGGTCGAGCGCGATGTTGCCGTGGCTGAGAATGGCGCCTTCGCGGTCGATGCCGAATGTCTCCGCCAGCGGCGCCGGCGTCAGATAGGTCGCGGCGATGCCGGCTAGCCGCCGTGCCTTGGCCTCGTCGCGCAGTTCCGACGGACCAAGTATCGTGCCAGACAGATAGAGCGACGGCGCCCGGCTCAGGCCACAGTTGATGCCGAGTTCGGCGATGCGTCCGGCGAGATTGGAGACGGCGAGCCGCGAGCGCCGCCAGGCCTGCTGCGCCGAGGCTCTGCCGACCATCTTCGAGAGCGTGGAGAGAGGCTGGTCTATTTCGAATGCCACCAGTGCGGTGGTTGCGGCCGTCGAGCCCTTCAGCGGACCGCGCCGGTCGATACAGATCACCCGATGGCCATCGGCCGTCAGCGCCTCGGCCATCATGGCGCCGCTGATGCCCATGCCGACGACCAGCACATCTGCCTTGACGTCCCGGACCAGGCCGTCCGTCGGCACCGCAGGCGCGCGATAGGCTGACCAGACGGGCTGGCCAGTTCTGAGGTCGAGTTTGCGGGACATCGCATTCTCCGGCGGCGCGCCTTAACGCCCCGGAGCTTGTGTTGTTCCGGAGTTAGAGCGGCGAGCTGCTCTAACTCCCGTTGACGAAATTCCCAAGGGAAAGCGCTATTCGCTTTTCCCGGGAAAACCGTTTCACACTTTTCCTGGAATTTCTCCTAGACCCAGCCAGACAGTTCGCGCCGCACCATCGCCTCGATCACCGCCATCCCCTCCGCGCTGTCGTTGAGGCAAGGGATATGGGCGAAATTCTTGCCGCCGGCATGGTGGAAGGTTTCGGCCGCCTCGCGGCCGATCTCATCCAGCGTCTCGATGCAGTCGACGGAAAAGCCGGGATTGACGACGGCGATCGACTTGACGCCGTCCTGTGCGAGTTTCTCCACCGTCTTGTCGGTATAGGGTTGCAGCCATTCCTGCGCGCCGAAGCGCGACTGGAAGGTGATGATCAGTTTCCTGTCATCCCAGCCGAGCCGTTCGCGCAACAGCCGCGTCGTCTTCTGGCAGTGGCAATGATAGGGATCGCCCTTCTCGAAATAGGGTTTTGGAATGCCGTGATAGGAGGTGATGACCACCTCCGGCTCGAAATCCAGCGTCGCCAGATGCCGTTCGATCGAACGCGCCAGCGCCTCGATATAGACCGGCTCGTCATAGTAGGGCGGCACGCTGCGGACGGCCGGCGCGCGGCGCATCTTCATCAGCGCGCGAAACAGCTGGTCGTTGGCTGTTGCCGTGGTCGTCGCCGAATATTGCGGATAGAGCGGAAACGAAAGAATGCGGTCGCAGCCCTGGTCGGCCAGACGCTGGGCAATGCTGGCGGTCGAAGGATTGCCATAGCGCATCGCCCAGTCGACGACGACATCAGGCAGGTCGCGCAGCGCTTCGGCCAGCTTTTCGGCCTGGGCACGGGTGTAGGTGCGCAGCGGCGACTCGTTCTTTTCCCGGTTCCAGATCCGGGCGTAATTGGCGCCCGACTTCTTGGGGCGCGTGGTGAGCACAAGTCCATAGAGGATCGGATACCAGATCGCCCTGTTGAGCTCGATGACGCGCGGATCGGACAGGAATTCACGCAGATACCGCCACATCGGCTTGAAATCGGTGCCATCGGGCGTGCCCAGATTGACCAGCATGACGCCGATCTTGCCCGCCTTGACCGGCGGATGCCCAGCGGGCAACGGGCCGAGCGCTTTTGCGACCTTGGGATCGGCAGGGGTGGGAAGCGTCATAAGGGTTCTCCGGGAGACGCGAACCTAACCATCTTGCGCGCGCATTCAATGCAGCGTCTGGCCGCACCTTAAAGCGGATTGTCCGAATGGATTCAGACGACCCGCTTTAACTCTTTGTTTTATGCATGTCGTTTTCCCAAAACCGAGGTCACTTTTGGGCGACATGCATTAGCCCGAAAACAGGACGCCCGTCCGGTTTTCGGACGGGCGGTGTCATTCAGGCATATAAGCGAGCTATTTCGGCGGGATGGTCAGGGGTGCGCCGACAGGAAGCCGGCGGGGTTCGTAGCCCTTGTTGGCGCCCGAAATGACCTTCCACCTGGCGCCGTCGCCATAGGCTTTCTTGGCCAGATCCCAATAGGTGTCGCCGGCAACGATGACATGGCTGGCTTCCGCTGGCGCGGCCTCAGCAGGCTTTGCCGGCTCGGCCGGTGCCGGCGCGGCTGGTGGCGCTGGCGGGGGAGGTGCTCCTTCCGTCGATATGGCCGGTGGTGTGTTGGCGATATCGCCCGAGTTGGCCGGCAATTCAGGCATTGCCGGTGCCGCTTCGGCAGGCTTGGCGGCTTCAGCCGGTGCGGGCGCCGGGGTGGCCGGTGCCGCTTCGGCTGGCTTGGCCGGATCGGTTGCCGGGGCCGCAGGCGCCGCGGCGACGGTCGCGGCTATTTCGGTGATGCGGCCGTCGAGCTTCGGCGTGTAGGGCCTGTGGGCGCCGAGATAGTCGGCAACCACCTGTTCCAGGCCGGGGCCGTAGTCGTAGGCATTCCTGGCCTTGTCGGCAAAGACCTTGTAGCCGTCGCCGCCCTGGCGAACATAGTTGTTGGTGGCGACCAGATAGTCCTTCTCCGGCTTGATCGGCGTCCAGGCACCGCCTTCCATGACCTCCACCGATTTGACCCGGCCGGCATTGGGCGCAACGGATTTGTCGAAGGAATATTTCAGGCCGGCGACCTGGGGGAAGCGCCCGGCGCCGTCCTCGACCTGACTGAGACCGCCCTCGAGGCCGGCCACCAGATCCTTGCCCGAAATCTGGAAGGTCGCCAGCGTGTTCTGGAAGGGCAGCACGGTCAGCACCTCGCCCATGGTGACGGTGCCCTTGTCGATCGAGGCGCGCAGGCCGCCGCCATTGGAGATGACGATCTCGACGCCCTGTCCCTTGACGCGGTCGAGGATGGCGTCGGAGACGAGATTGCCCATCGCGCATTCGCGGGTGCGGCAGCTCTCGCGACTGCCGTCGATGACGTCGGTGGTTTCGGCCACTTCCTTGTTCTTCAACGCCTCGATCGGCGCCCCAAGCTCCTTGATGCGGGCGAGCACGGCCGGGTCGGGGGTGATCGACTTGTCGAGATAGATCGGGTCGCCGCTGGCCGATTTGACGACGCCATTGTCGTCGAACACCACCTTGAACTCGCCGAGATATTTCGAATAGGAGGCCGCCTGCACCACCGGCACCTTGCAGCCGTCCGGATTGTCGACCATCGTCGGGGAGGGGCCTTCCGCCTTCGGATCGGTGTCCGACAGCAGGGAATGGCTATGGCCGCCGACGACGACATCGATGCCCGGGATCTTGGCGATGACGTCACGTTCGC
>NZ_RZPB01000657.1:0-3398 GCF_003998535.1 Mesorhizobium sp. M7A.F.Ca.AU.002.02.1.1
AGTATTCAATTTGCCACCAAGCGCTTTTCAAGCGTCCTTCTGCGGCGCACCTTTGGACGCTCGCTGGCGCCACTTTGCCACAGGCTCGAACATTAAAGTATCGAAAACTAAGGAAAACCAGGCTTTGAACGCCGTGGTCAGCGGACCGACGCCATGTTCAGCAGATGAACCCTGTTCAAAACGCCTTGGGACAGCTGAATCCGGACAGGGCCGGGAGGAAGAAGGGGTTGGAGCCTGAGCCTGTCTGGAGAGCATAAGTAACGTCGCGTCCGCCGATCACGAAGCGCGCTTGCATGTTGCTGTCGTCGCCGGTGACGGCAGCCTTGTCCAGAAGTCGTTTCAGCGCCCAGGGCCCTTCGAACTTGATGGCGGATTCGCGGCCTGGCATCTCCGGCGTCAAGCTTAGGCTGGCGGACGCGGAAGCTGCCTCGCCCGGCCAGGTGACCGCGCTCGGCGCGTTGCCCGTCTGATTGCTCCAGACGATCTGGCCTTCGGCATCGAGTATCGCCGTATCGACATCGCCATTCAGTGAGAACGGTGTGAAAGTGATGCTGACCGAAGGCAACGAACCGCCCGATGGGAAGAAGGCGCTGCGGATTTCCGCCGCAAGCTGGAAGTCTTTCAGGGTCGATTTCGACAGGTCGCGTCCAAATCGCGCATCCTGTTTCCAAGTCCAGTCCTGGCTGGTCATGTCGATCAGCGATGCTAGATTTTGTGCGAAGAACCGGTCCAGCAAGCCGCCAGGGGCGAACAATTTGGCGAAATCTGCCATCGCAACATCCTCGGTGGCGTCGCGGGCGAAGGGATAACGGCCGCTGATTGCGGCTTCACAAGGGGCTGTGACCGTCTGGTCAAGTATCTGATTCAAGTTGGTCACCGAGGTTTCGGCAACGTTGCCTTCGAACTCATCCGCCGTCGCGTTGACCATCCGGCCGAGTTGCTTGGGCAGGCGCGAGACATTGGCGCGAAGCGTGGCTATCTGCAGCTGCAGGTTCGAATTGACGCGTTCCGTCTGCGAAGGAACTTCGGCCGCCAGTTGCAGGCTCTGATAGATATCGCTGAAGTTTTGGGTCAGAGCATCGATCGGGCGATGTCCGGCAGGGCCGTTCACCAGGGCCTGGAATGGTCTGAATTGCGCTTCGATGTTTGCTCCTGGACTGAAGTTCCGTGCGTCGGCGGCCCCGGTGCCGGCGCGGCTTTGCGATTTGCCGCTGGCGATTGTTATGCCGATGCGGGCCAGGCCCTTGGCCAGATCCGCGGGGTTGCGCGGCGGGTTCTGGGCCGTGCCTTCGATCTCGGTGCCGGGATCGGGGCCGTCACCTGAGTCCCGCGTCAGAGCTGTTTCATCGGCGATTGCCGCAAAGAGCTGATTCATCGGTGAGCTTGGGGAGGCAGCGGCCGAAAGTGCGATGTAGTGCGGCTTGTCCGTCAGCATCGCCTTGAATTTCAACTGGCCGAGAACGCCGTTCCACGCGGCCGCGAACTCCTTGCCGTAGCGATCAAGAAGTTCGGGGCCGAGCTTGAGCAATTGCTGGTTGATATCGCCTTGTTCGCCGCCGCCCCCGAGAACCCACTGCTCGTCGACAAGCATCTGCGCAATGCGCGACAGTTGCCGGAGATAGAAGGTGTTGAAGCCGGAATGAGTATAGATGCCGGGAATACGAAGCCCTGACAGATCGCCGCCATCGATGCGCTCGAACAGCAGCTGCGCTTCCGGCCCGCCTTTCTGAGACAGTGAAAAATCGTCCAGCACCGCTGCGTATATAGCCGACTTGATCAAGGCCGAAGCGCGATCGGCAAGGCTCATACGCCCGAGTGAACGTTGAGCGGCTTCGACAAGCGGCTGGTTGAGTTCGAAGACCGGATCATAGGCGTCGTCCAATGCCAGCATGGCGCGCAGGTGCTTTTGGAGCTGCTCGCGTCCTTCGCGATTGTTTTCGCCCGGATATCGGTTCTGCTCCCAGTCCCGCTTCATCCACGAAACGATCAAAGCGTCATCGACCTTCGCTGCCTTGCCGCCAAGCATCAGATAGATTTTCAACGGTTCGTAGAGGGCGACGGGATCGGCCATCTTGGCCTGGATCGTCCGCTCGGCCTGGATCAACAGGCGCGATCGGAGCAGTCGCTCCAGCGCCTGCCGATAGGCTGTTTTGGATGCCGAAAGAAGTCTCTCCCTCTGGCTGAGGCCGAACGTCTCCTCTAACGGTGTCGGCAAGTCACCGGTTTCATACCCGGCCGGCAGATCGCGCAACTGGTCAAGCGGGCCGATGACGTTTTCAAGGTCGACATCGGTGACCGTGCTGGCCTTGAGCAACGGGGCCGCCGTCTCGCGATACTGGCCCATGGCCAGCGTTGTGGAGGCGATCAGCGACCGGTTGGAAGCAAAGCTCAGGGCGAGCGTACCCAGTGCGGCGGCGGCGATCAGCGTTATGGCACCCAGGCCACCAAATCTGACGATCGCCGCACGCCTTGCAGCCGATTTGTCATACGAAACCCAGCCCGATTCGGCAAAAATGACGTCCGTCAGCAGATCATGCAAAAAGAAGCTTTTGCCGGTTCCAGAAAGGTGAGGGCGGGAATTGCCACCGAAATTGCGGCCGATCGCGCCCAGCACCTGATCGATAGGCGTGCCCTCTTGCGTGCCGGACGAAAAATACAATCCACGCAGGCTGACATTCACCTGGCTGCGTCCGGGATTGAACAGAGCGGCGACAAAGCTGGTAACTCGGCCCTTTAGTGCGCCGAACTGTGCCGGAAAACCGAAGATGGAGATGCGCGTGACGGGATCAGTCTCTTCCTGGAGGCGGTCGGCCATCTCGTCGGCCAGTCGTTTTGCCAGCGCATCGAATTCGGCAGGGGCTCCAGCGGCCATGTTCCTGTCGCGCTCCGCGGTCTGGAATGTCGCGCCCCACACCTTGCGCCTTCGTGACTCGTCGAAACCGCCGAAGTAGTCCATGAAACCGGAGACAAGATCGGCCTTGGTGAAAATCAGATAGACTGGAAACTGAACTTTCAGCGTCTCGTGGATTTCCCTCAGCCGGTTGCGTATCTCGGCGACGTGGGTATCTAGCTGCCGGTCGTCGAAGCTCATCAGATCGGCAAGGCTGATGGCCAGGATGACGCCGTTTATCGGTTGCCGGGCGCGGTGCTTCTTGAGCAGTGACAGGAAGGAGAGCCAGCTCTTCTTGTCGCTCTCAGCATTGGAATCCTGCGTCGTGTAGCGACCTGCGGTGTCGATCAACACGGCCTGGTCGGTAAACCACCAGTCGCAGGCACGTGTTCCGCCAATGCCGGCCACCGGTTGGGCGTCTCCTGAACCGGCAAGCGGAAAATTCAGCCCCGAATTGACCAGTGCCGTTGTCTTGCCGGCACCCGGCGGGCCTATGACGACGTACCAG
>NZ_RZPB01000658.1:0-3394 GCF_003998535.1 Mesorhizobium sp. M7A.F.Ca.AU.002.02.1.1
CTAGCGGACAATCCGCATGTTCGACTTTGCTTTGATCCGGTTTGACCGACGACGAAAGGGCGCCCGCGCTTGATGAAGCGCTGACTGGCGAATGCTGCCGTTTGCAGCAACCTTTCCTCCTTGTACCGGACCGCAAAGACCATGAGCCTTGCCGACGTGAAATACCTGCCGGAAACCCCGGCGCACGACCCCGAGATCGAAGCCATCAACGACGAAGCCTTCGGGCCCGGCCGCTTTGTGCTGGCCGCCTACAAGATTCGTGAGGCCGGAGGGCACGAGCGCTCGCTGTCCTTTGTCGCCGTCAATGGCGACATCGTCGTCGCCTCGGTGCGCATGACCCGCATCGCCGCCGGTGCCGGCCGCGCATTGATGCTCGGGCCGCTCGCCGTGCGGCCGGCCTTCAAGAATCTCGGCATCGGCCGCCGGCTGGTGGCGATCGCGCTGGAGGCCGCTGCCCGGGCCGGCGCACCTGCCGTCATGCTGGTCGGTGACGAGCCCTATTACGGGCCGCTCGGTTTCAAGCGGATTCCGCGCGGCCAGATTTCGATGCCGCGCCCCGTCGACCTCGACCGGCTGCTGTCGCACGAGATCGCGCCGGGCGCGGTCGCCAGGCTCTTGGGCGAGGTCTGCCACGCCGATCAGGCCAGGGTGACCGATCCTACCGCGGCGATGGCTTGACCTTTCCCATCGATCTGGCGCCTGATCCGTCCACTGTTCCTGAGATCAAAGGATGACGTCATGAACCCGAACGGCCAGATCGCGATCGTCACCGGCGGCGGCTCCGGCCTTGGCGAGGCAACGGCGCGCGCGCTGGCCACCAAGGGAGCCCGCGTCGCCATCTTCGATGTCGGTATTGACCGCGCGGTCAAGGTCGCGGCCGAGATCGGCGGTATTGCCGTCCAATGCGACGTCAGCAGCGCCGACAGTGGGACTGCTGCCCTCGCCGACGTCGCCGCCAAGCTTGGCGAGCCGCGTATCCTGATCAATTGCGCCGGCATCGCCATCGGTGTGAAGACGATCGGCAAGGATGGTCCCCATCCGCTTGATCAGTACCGCAAGGTGATCGAGGTCAATCTGATCGGCACGTTCAACATGATCCGCCTCGTCGCCGAACGCGCGTCGAAGCTCGAGCCGCTGCCGGGCGGCGAGCGCGGCGTCATTGTCAACACCGCTTCGGTTGCCGCCTATGATGGCCAGATCGGGCAGGCCGCCTATGCGGCGTCCAAGGGCGGCGTCGTCGGCATGACGCTGCCGGTGGCGCGCGACCTTGCCCGTTCCGGCATCCGCGTCTGCACCATCGCTCCCGGCATCTTCAAGACGCCGATGATGGCCGGCATGCCGCAAGAGGTGCAGGATTCACTGGGCGCCGCCGTGCCGTTCCCGTCGCGCCTGGGCGAACCGTCCGAATATGCCGCTCTCGCCCTGCACATCATCGAGAACCAGATGCTGAACGGCGAGACCATTCGCCTCGACGGCGCCATTCGCATGGCGCCGAAATAAACCGGTCATGAGCGCCGGCCTGTCCGCTGCCGCTAAAACCGGTCCGCTGACCGGGCTGAAGGTGATCGAGATGGCCGGGCTCGGCGCCGTGCCGCTGGCCGGCCTGATGCTGTCGGAGATGGGCGCGCAACTGTTGCGCATCGAACGGGCGGGGACGAGCCAGCTCCTGCCGCTGCCGGATGAGTATAACATCGACCGCCATGGCCGCGCCGTGCTGCGCCTCGACCTGAAGCGCCGTGAAGGCACCGATCTGTTGCTGCGCCTTGCCGAAAAGGCGGACATGTTGCTCGAAGGCTTTCGCCCGGGCGTCATGGAACGGCTCGGCCTCGGCCCGGAAACGGTGCTGGTGCGTAACCCGGCGCTGATCTACGGCCGTATGACCGGCTTCGGCCAGGGCGGTCCGCTCGCCGGCCGCGCCGGCCATGACATAACCTACCTCGCCTATAGCGGCGTGCTGCACGCCATCGGCCATGCCGGCGGCCGTCCCGTCACGCCGCTCAACCTCGTTGCAGACTATGGCGGTGGCGCCATGATGCTGATTGCCGGTGTGCTGGCCGCCCTGTTCCAACGTTCGCGCACGGGCAAGGGTGAAGTTATCGACGCCGCGATGGTCGATGGCGCCTCGATGCTGGCGGTGCCCCTGCACGCCTTGATGGCGGCCGGCTTGTGGAGCGACAAGCGTGGCGCGAACCTGCTCGATTCCGGCGCCCCGTTCTACGACACCTATGAGACGTCGGACGGACGTCATATCGCCATCGGTTGTCTCGAGCCGCAATTCTTCGCCGAATTCGCGAGGCTGCTGCCGCTCGACGAGTGCTTTGCATCCGGCCAGTACGACAAGGCCCTGTGGCCGCCGATGCGCGCCGCCATTGCCGATCGGATCCGGCAGAAACCACGCGACGACTGGGACCGGTTGTTCGCGCAAACCGATGCCTGCGTTGCACCCGTTCTGTCGCTGCAAGAGGCAAAGCACCACCCGCACAATCGGGCACGCAACGCCTCTGTGACGGCAGGTGCATTTGAGCGCCCGGCCCCGGCCCCGCGTTTCTCGAGTTCGCAACCGACATTGGCCACTATGCCCGGCGATGAGGATTTGTTGCCGTCGACAACGCTGGCACGTTTCGGCTTTGCGAAAGCCGAGATCGACGACCTTGTCAAATCCGGCTTGCTGACCGATAACTAGAGAACAAAAATCAACTTACTGCGGTGCTGCCTTGGACGACCCGAAGAAGGACGTGATCCGTGAGACGGACGCCGAAGCGATCCGGCTGGCGAAGACGCTTCTGCGCAGCGCCCGCTTTGGCGCCCTGGCGGTGATCGAACCGCAAACCGGCTCGCCGCTGGCCAGCAGGGTTGGCGTGGCCACCGACATCGACGGCGCACCGCTGATCCTGGTGTCGATGCTTTCGGCGCACACCGGCGCGCTGCTTGCCGACCCGCGCTGTTCCCTGTTGCTCGGCGAACCAGGCAAGGGCGACCCGCTGGCGCACCCGCGCCTGACAC
Source organism: Mesorhizobium sp. M7A.F.Ca.AU.002.02.1.1 (assembly GCF_003998535.1). NCBI lineage: Bacteria > Pseudomonadati > Pseudomonadota > Alphaproteobacteria > Hyphomicrobiales > Phyllobacteriaceae > Mesorhizobium > Mesorhizobium sp. M7A.F.Ca.AU.002.02.1.1. The sequence goes on from NZ_RZPB01000658.1 coordinate 3,004, forward strand.
TGGTCTGCCAGGCGGTAAGGATCGAGCGCGGATCGGCCGAACACGCCCGCACCGAGCGCCGTTACCTCAATCACAATGCCAGGGCGAAACTTTACGCCGGTCTCGGTGACTTTTCGATCTTTCGCCTCGATCCGCAACGCGCCAGCCTCAACGGCGGCTTCGGCAAGGCCTATCAGCTCGACCGATCGGATCTGCTCGCCAGCGGACCGGTCGTCGAGGAACTCGCGGCGCGCGAACAATCGGCCATCGACCACATGAACGCCGACCATCTCGACGCGATCGCCGTTTACGCACAGCATTTCGCCAAAGTATCCGGCAACGGCTGGCGTATTGCCGGATTCGATGCCGATGGCATGGATCTGGTGTCGGGCGACGGCGCTTGCCGGGTCTT
>NZ_RZPB01000659.1:0-3393 GCF_003998535.1 Mesorhizobium sp. M7A.F.Ca.AU.002.02.1.1
GTCCATGATGTAGAGGTTGAGCGTGATCGACAGCGCGCTGGCGCCCATCACCCGGCACAGCATGCCGGCCAGTTGCCCGGCAAGCGTGTCGGTGACGAAGAACAGCGAGCCAATGGCCAGCAGGCAGGCGCCCGCCGTGTAGACCCAGCGCCGGGCGAAACGGCGGATCAGCATCGGCATGAACAATGTCACCGACAGGCCGAGCATCGCCACGACGGTGTAGAGGATCGAGACGATCTGCTCGTTGTGCAGGATCTCGTAAGCCTGGATCGGGATGACGCTCGACACCGTGGCGCGGGCGAAGGATTCGACCGCATAGAGCGAAGCGAAGGTGCGCGCGTCCGCGGCCTTGAGGGCCGGTAGCCAGATCGGATGGCGCACATGGGTGGACATTGCTTTCCCCGAAGCAGATTCACCGGGTCAAATCTGCCGTGGCGACCTCAGCGCCAATAAGAGGAAACCGACGTGCATCCGGCAAAAGCGAAGCCGGCCAAAGGCTTTCCGGCACTGGCCCAATGCCGCGGCTGATCCGGCGCTATCGGCAGGGTTGCCGGTCTTCTTTTGTCCCGGGCAACCGTGATAGTCCTCCAGCGGGGCTGAATCAGAATGCGAGACCATGAGCATCCAAACGCCGACCGCACCCGTTCAGGATCGACCAAAGCGCATCGTCGCCATCGACATCGTGCGCGGCATCGCGCTGATCGCCATGGCAAGCTACCATTTCACCTGGGATCTGGAGTTCTTCGGCTACACCGATCCCGGCCTGACCGCCTTCGGCTGGTGGAAGATCTACGCGCGCTGCATCGCCTCGACCTTCCTGTTCCTGGTCGGCGTCAGCCTGTATCTCGCCCACGGCCGACAAATCCGCTGGAACGGCTTCTGGAAGCGGTTCGCCATGGTCGCCGGAGCCGCGATCGCGATTTCGGTCGTCACCCGCATAGCCACTCCGGACGGCTTCATCTTCTTCGGCATCTTGCACGAGATCGCGCTGGCCAGCCTGCTCGGTCTCGCCTTCCTGCGCCTGCCGGCGCTGCTGACGCTTGTCGTCGCTGCGCTCGTTATCGCCGCCCCCGTCTATCTGCGCTTCGAGGCCTTCGATCACCCATGGCTGTGGTGGGTCGGCCTGTCGGCGACCAATCCGCGCTCCAACGACTACGTTCCGCTGTTTCCGTGGTTCGGCGCCGTGCTTGCGGGCATCGCGGTGACGAAACTCGCCGCAGGTGCCGGCCTGCTTGCCAGGCTTGCCAATCTGGCGCCCGGTCGCTTGGCCAACCCGCTGGTCTTCATCGGTCGGCACAGCCTGGCTTTCTATTTGATCCACCAGCCGCTGCTGATCGGCTGCGTCTGGCTGTTCTCGCAGATCATGCCGGCGCAGGTCGAAACCCCGCAGGTGAATTTCCTCAAAACCTGCCAGCTGTCCTGCGAGCAGTCGCGCGACACCGAGTTCTGTACGAGCTACTGTGTCTGCATGCTCGATACACTCGAGGGCGAGTCCACGCTTGATAGGCTCTACAACAACGATCAGACTGCGGAGTGGAAAGCGCATTTGTCCGATCTCGCCGGCATGTGCACCGCCAAGACCGACAGCAAGTTGATGGAGGGAGGGGCCGAATGACCGAGAACCAGCCGAAGCCGGGGCTCATACCGTGGCCGCCGCTGATCTACATCGCCGCCATCGCCGTCAGCATCGCACTGGGCCTGCTCTATCCCCTGCCCTGGATCGGCGACCTGCTGGGCGATATCCTGTTCGCGGCCGGCTGGGTGGCGCTGTTTGCCGTCGCCGCACTCTGGTTCACCGCGATCCGCACCATGATCCGGGCCAAGACCACGCTCAACCCCAACGCTGTACCCGATCACCTGGTCACCACGGGTCCCTTCGGCGTCACCCGCAATCCGATGTATCTGGCCAACACGCTGCTGTTGATCGGCGTCGCCTTTGTCTCGGGCATCGTGTGGTTCCTGCCGCTGGCGTTCATCGCCGCCTATGCCACGCAGAAGGTGGCGATCGAAGGCGAGGAAAAGGTGCTGGCGGCAAAATTCGGCAAGAAATACCGCGACTACGCCAAACGCGTGCGCCGCTGGATTTGAGCTGGCTTTCAAGCGGCCAATCTCCCCCCTCGTGGGGGAGATGTCCGGCAGGAGAGAGGGGGGCGCTGTCCCTCAAACTCTCTGCCTACGTATTCACGCCAAGCTCCACCAGCCGCTCCACACAAGACTCCTCGGCCTGGTCGAGTTCAGCCAGCGTCTCCTCGAGGTCGCGGCGTTTCTGCCGGAGATCCTCGCGCTTTTCCTCGATGCGCTTGATCATCAGGTTGAGCTGGCCGACTTCGCCGGGCGGCTCCTTGTACATCTGGATGATTTCGCGAATCTCGTTGATCGAGAAGCCAAGCCTTTTGCCGCGCATGATCTGGCGAATGAGCTGCCGGTCGGAGGGGCGAAACAGCCGCGTGCGGCCGCGCCGCACCGGCTGCACCAGCCCTTCGTCCTCATAAAAGCGCAGCGTCCGCGTCGACACGTCGAACTCGCGGGTCAACTCGGTGATCGAATAATATTCTCGCATTGCCACTCCCACACGCCGAAACACCGGGGCGATCGCCATGGCGGCGTCACCCTTCTGTCCCGAACCAAAACCCATGCCATGCCGGAATCGACATGGCGCCCCGCGCGAGCCTCGCACGGCATTTACGTAAAAGTCAATTGAGCCAAAAGGCGTGCCTTCAGGGCACGCCGAACCACCACGTGGCAATGCCGAGAAATGCAAAGAAACCGACGACGTCGGTAACCGTGGTGACGAAGACCGCCGAAGCGACCGCCGGATCGACCTTGAAACGATCGAGCAGCAGCGGGATCAGGATGCCGGCCAGGGCGGCCACGAACATGTTGATGATCATCGCCGCCGCGATGATCCCGCCCAGATTGGGATCACGGAACCAGGCTGCCGCGACGATGCCGATCAGGATGGCGAAGACGATGCCGTTGATGAAGCCGACACCCATCTCGCGGCGAATGATGCGGCCGGCATTGTAGATGTCGAGATCCCTGGTCGCCAACGCCCGCACGGTGACGGTCATGGTTTGCGAGCCGGCATTGCCGCCCATGCCCGCGACGATCGGCATCAGCACCGCCAGTGCCACGATGTGTTCGATCGTGCGGTCGAACAGGCTGATCACCGACGCCGCCAGGAACGCGGTCAGAAGGTTGATCAGCAGCCACGGAACGCGTGAGCGCGAGGTCGAAAAGATGCTGTCGGAAAGCTCTTCGTCGCCGACGCCGCCCATGCGCATCAGATCTTCCTCGGCCTCCTGCTGGATGACGTCGACGACATCGTCAATGGTCAGAACGCCAACCAGCCGTTCGTTCTCGTCGACGACCGCGGCCGACAAAAGATCGTAC
>NZ_RZPB01000065.1:0-14675 GCF_003998535.1 Mesorhizobium sp. M7A.F.Ca.AU.002.02.1.1
CTTGTAGGCGGACAACGCCGACGAGCCGCTGGCCGGATCGACCAGCCGCTCGAAGCTCGCCACAACGTCTTTGGCGGTGACCGCGCGGCCATCGTGGAATTTTACCCCTTGCCGCAATTTGAAGGTCCAGCGGCTGGCCGTCTCGTTGGCCTCCCAGGACAGAGCCAGCTTCGGCTGCAGACCATCCTTCGGATCGTCGAGGATCAGATACTCGCCGACCTGGCTGATCACCCCGATGCTGGCCGGATCGGTGACCGAAACCGGATCGATCGCCTTGGTCGGCTGGCCGAGCCCGACGCGAACCGTGCCGCCGCCGGCAGCCGCGGCGCGCGCGCCTCCCAACCCCTGCGAGGCGGCAAAGCCGGTCAGGCCGAGCAGTGCGGCATATCTGAGGAGATCGCGGCGCTTGAGAAAGCCGCCCTGATGTTCGTCGACGGCGACATTCCAGATGTCCCCCGACAGATTGCGAACTGCGTCGATATCTCTGCGTCTGGTCATTTTGAAACCCTGCTTTGAAATGAAGATTGAAAATCTATGCGACGGGCTCGCCGTCGAGATGGATGCGGTCGACGGCCTGCGGATAGAAGGCGATGAGGCCCTTGATCTTCGGCATTTCCTCAATGGGATCCCGGTAGCTCCAGGCGATATCAGGGCGCACCGAACCGTCGCTCAGCAGGCCGGACCAGTAAGAGGCGATGCCCTTGTAGGGACATCGCGTCGTGGTGACGGACGCCGTCAGCCGCTCCAGCCGGATGTCTTCCGCGGGCAGATAAAAACGCGTCGGCAGATGCGTCTCGAACAGCAGCACCGGGCGGTGGCTGTCGGCGATCGGCTCGCCGTCGAACCAGATCTGCAAATGGCTCGAGCTTTGCAGAACATCGATGCGTGCATAGGGATCGCGGGCGTGGACGAAGACTTCCTCTTCCTCCTCGAACCACTGGTCGACGGCCTTCCAGGTGAATGCAATGCGGCCGGCCAGCGGCGCCAGGTTTTCATCCGGCGGTGACACGAACGACCACGCCGCGTTGGCGCTGCGCCTGTCGCCGCTGTCGATATCCCAATAGGCGGTCTCGCCACCGACCGGATGCGGCTCGCGATGCAGCGAAGGTTTCAGCACCGATGGGTCGACCGCTGACGGCGGGAAGAAATAGATCGGCAGGAAATGGTTGGAGCGCAGCACCAGCACGTTGCGGCTGTCGGCGATGGTGCGGCCGCCGAATTTGACGCGCACACGCTTGGGGCTGTGCAGGACATTGACGAGCTGCGGCGCGGTCGCTTCGCGTGGCTGCAATCTTGGTGCGACGGTCATGATCGTTCTTCCGGTCAGGACACGGCACGCGCATTGTCGCGCTGCTCGGCGAAGCGGTTGGCGGGCCGCGCCAGGCCGAAACGGTCGCGCAGCGTTCCCGGCCCGTATTCGGTCGGGAAGACGCCGCGCCGCTGCAGCTCCGGCACCACCTGTTCGGCAAAATTCACCCAGTCTTCTGGCAGCAGCGGGAACATCAGGTTGAAGCCGTCAGCGGCACCCGAAACGAACCAGTCCTGCAACTGGTCCGCGATCTGTACCGGCGTGCCGGCAACCGTCGGCACCGAACCGCTGTTGGCGAGCTTGCGCGCGATCTCGCGCAGGCTGAGATTCTGCTTCGCCCACTGCTTGACCCGGTTGAGCGATGTGCGCCCGCCATTGAACGTGCTTTCGTCCGGCAGCGGCGGCAGCGGCCCGTCCGGCGGGGACAGCGACAGGTCCAACCCGCTCCAGCTCGACAGAAGGTCGATGCCGACCTGATCCGGCAGCAAGGTCTGCAGGTATTCTTGCTTTTCCCGGCCTTCCGCTTCGGAGGCGGCGACGATCGGCAGGATGCCGGGCAGGATCTTGAAGCTCTCCGGCCGCCTGCCGTGGCGGGCCAGCCGCTCGTTGATGTCCTGACGGTATTTGATGCCATCCTCCTTGGTGCTGTAGATGGCGAAGTGCGCATCGGCCTGGGCGGTGGCGAAGTTCTTGCCATCTTCGGACGAGCCGGCCTGGACGATTAGCGGATGGCCTTGCGGCGGCCGCGAGACGTTGAGCGGCCCACGCACCTTGAAGTGCTTGCCCTTGTGATCGATAGGATGGACCTTGTCGGGGTCGGCGAAATGGCCTGACGCCTTGTCGATCAGCAGCGCCTCGTCTTCCCAGCTGTCCCACAGCGCCTTGACGATATCGAGGAATTCGGCCGCGCGCTCATAGCGGAAAGCATGTTCGATATTGCCGTCGCGGCCGAAATTGCGCGCCTCCTCATCCATGGCCGAGGTGACGACGTTCCACGACGCCCTGCCCTTGCTGATATGGTCGAGCGAGGCGAACATGCGCGCCACATTGTACGGCTCGCTGTAGGAACTCGACGCCGTGGTGATCAGGCCGATATGCTTGGTCACGCTAGCCAGCGCCGATAGCAGCGTCAGCGGTTCGAGGCGGGCATTGGCGTAATGGGCGACGCCGCTCTTGACTGAATCCCAGATCGACACGTGGTCGGCGACGAAGATGGTGTCGATCCTGGCGCGTTCGGCCGCCTGCACGAGATCGCGGTAGAATTCGAAATCCAGTACCTCCCGCCCCGGCGCCCTCGGGTGGCGCCACGACATCCGATGATCGCCCTGCGGGTTGAAGAAGAATGCGCTGAGGATCATGTGGTCTCGAGCCATGCCGGGCCTCCTTCCAGATCTGCTCCGGAGACCGTCGCGCTGCCTCGGCAGACGGCGACAATCTCTGCTGATGCGAGAAAGGTAGATTGCGCTCCGGCTTAATTCGAGTAAATTTATAGAGATAATGAATTGCGAAAGCGGAAGCGATTGCCCTCGATGGCGGCGCTGGAAGAAAGTGGTTTCAAGTCCCCATGTCCTCCTCGGTTCTGAACGTAGACCAGCTGTCCGTGGCCTATGACGGGCGCAAGGGATCGCATCCCGCCGTCAGCGGCGTGTCACTGCACATCGGCGAAGGCGAAGCGCTCGGCCTGGTTGGCGAGTCGGGATCGGGCAAAAGCTCGGTGGCGCTCGCCATATTGCGCTATCTGCCGAAAAACGCCCGCATCGCTGCGTCGGCGCTGGAATTCCAGGGCCGCGAAATCCGCGACCTTTCCGCCGAGCAACTGCGCCGGCTCAGGGGAAATCATATCGCCGCGGTCTACCAGCATCCCGGTGCTGCCCTCAATCCAAGCATGACGATCGGCCGCCAGATCACCGAGACGGTCATGCGGCATCGCCCGGTTCGCCTCGAAGAGGCGCGCGGGCGCGCCGCCGAACTGCTGGGCCGCGTCCGGGTCAGCCATCCGGAGCGGGTGCTGGATCTCTATCCGCACGAACTCTCCGGCGGCATGCAGCAGCGCGCCAACATCGCCATTGCCATTGCGCTCGACCCATCGCTGCTGGTGCTGGATGAGCCGACGACGGCGCTCGACGCCAGCGTCCAGTCCGAGATCATCGCCATCCTCTCCGACTTACGCAAGGATCACAAAACCAGCATCCTGCTGATCAGCCACGACATCAATATGATCCGCCGCTCCTGCGACCGGGTGGCGGTGATGCAGGCGGGAACCGTGGTCGAAAGCGGCGTCGCGAGCGATGTCTTCGACAACCCCTCTCACGCCTACACCAAGGCGCTCATCGCCTCGATCCCGGCGCTCAACTACACCAAGCGGGACGGAAGACTGGCGGAGACGGACGGCGTGCCAGCGCACCCAATGGCCCAAGGCGAAGACGCCGGCCTGCCAAAAGAACGCCGCATCGCGATCGCCTGCAAAGGCATCAGTCATGCCTTCGGCAGCCAGCCAGTGCTGCACCACGTCGATCTCGACATCGGCCAGGGCGAGACCTTCGGGCTGATCGGCGAGTCCGGTTCTGGCAAGTCGACCCTGGCACGGATCGTCACCGGTCTGCAGACGCCAAGCGCCGGATCGGTCGAACTGTTCGGCAGGACGGTCGCGCCGCGCGTCGAGAAGAGAAACCTTGCCGAACGCCGCGACGTGCAGATGGTCTTCCAGTCGCCGGATCGCACGCTCAATCCGCGCCAGCGGATCGGCACGATCCTCGGCCGCCCGCTGCGCAGGCTCGCCGGCCTGCGCCGCAGCGAAGTGAGAGCCCGCGTCGGCGACCTGCTGCAATCGGTTCGCCTCGCCGGCGCCACGGCCGAGCAGAAGTCGCGTTCGCTGTCCGGCGGCCAGCGGCAGCGGGCGGCAATCGCGCGCGCCTTCGCCGGCGTGCCGAAGGTCGTCGTGCTCGATGAACCGACCTCCGCGCTCGACGTCTCCGTCCAGGCGACCGTTCTCAACCTGCTCAACGACCTGCAGCGCGACAAGGACACGACCTATCTGTTCATCAGCCACGACCTCAGGGTGGTGCGCTACATGGCCGACAGGATCGGCGTGCTCTATCGCGGACGCCTGGTCGAAACCGGCTCCTCCGACCAGATTTTTCGCGGCCCCAACCACCCCTATACGGCCCTGCTTTTGGCTGCGTCCTCCGACGAAGCTGCGCCGAGACTATCCGCTCCAATCGAGATCGAGGCAGCCGGCGTCCCGAATACGGGGTGCTCCTTCGCCGACCGCTGCCCGCTGGTCCTGCCCGACTGCCGAAAGGCGGAGCCGCCGGCCCGAGAGGTCGCGGCCGGCCACCGGATCGCCTGCTGGCGGCACCGCCAGGGTTTTTGAGCGGCTCAACAGCAGTCCGAAGGTCCGCCGCGGCGGGGTTTTTGCGGCAAGCAGATGGTCGATGTACGAACCTCTCTGACGGCTGCCGCCAAGTTCACGCGGCTATGCCGGGGTTGGGAGCTTCCTCGCATACAATTACATTCGTTTATGCTAATATATTTCAGCCATGCACATTCGTTCATGGCGAACATGTGGGAGGATGCGATGAAAACCATGAATCGCAGGTCTGCAATTGCTCTCGGTGTGACGGCTGCCGCGATAACGCCTCTGTTCACCCTGGCGGCATCAGCGAAGAAATACGGCCCGAAGGAAGGCAAGGAGATTGCGCCCGGTGTCAGGGTGGTTGAGGTCAGCACCGGCAACTCCGACATTCCCGCCTACAAGAGCATCGCAATTGTCGACGTGGTATTTCAGCCCGGCGCACACGCGCCTCAGACGGTGATGGACAACGATATGGTCTGCACCATTGCTTCAGGTGCGTTCACGATCAAGAAGGCCGACAAGGAATTCAAGCTCAAGACGGGTGACATGTACACCTGCGCCAAAGGCAAGACCGACGAGGCGACAAATACAAGCAAGGAGGTCGGCGTGCATCGGATCGCCGTCCTGATACCTGCCTAGCAAACCGGAATCCGGCCGGATGGGAGGTCGCATTCCGTCCGGCCGTCGCTTGCGTACACTAGGTGCTGACCTCGTCCGGCCAACGCCCTTCGGCAAGATCGGCAGGATTACGCCGCTGGTGCCAGCCGGGTCACAGCCGCATGTTCGCTTTCCTTCAGGCACAGTGCGATGCCGGCATTGGCTCTTGAAGGGCCAAGCCAGACCCGCGTAACATAGCGCCAAGTCAACCGCTCACATTGAGTCTGCTTTATTAGTCCGGGCTAACGTCCGGATTGGTTTGGATATTTTCCTTGAACACGCAAGCAACCAGCAGCGCACCGGAGCGCGGCAAATCGTTTGCCCATGTGGCGGAAGCCTCCTGGGGCAAGGGCCTCAGCACCTTGCTCCGCATCGTGCGCATGACGCTGCGCCATCCCTGGCAGGTCGCCATCACCATCGTCTCGACCTTCATCGCCGCGACGCTGCAGCTTTTCATTCCACGCCTGCTGGGACGCGCCATCGACCAGGCGCAAGGTGTGATGGCCGCGGGTGCCGGCGCTGCGGCGGAACAGGCGCTGTGGAACACGGCGCTGACGCTGCTCGTCGTCTCGATCCTGCGCGGCCTCTTCACCATGGCGCAGAACTACTATGGCGAGGCCGTCGGTCATCGCACCGGCTATGAACTGCGGCTGGCCTTCTACGAGAAGATCCAGCGCCTGAGCTTCGCCTACCACGACAGGGTCCACACCGGCGATTTGATCACGCTCGGCCTGCTCGATCTCGACGGCGTGCGCATGTTCTTCTCCACCGGCATTTTGCGTGTGGTGCTGCTCGGCGTGCTGATCGGCGTCGGCGCCTATCTCCTGATCAGCACCGATCTCATGCTCGGGCTGCTCAGCCTGAGTTTCGTGCCCCTCGTCGCCTGGCGGTCCTCGGTCACCCAGCTGGCGTTGCGCAGCACCTGGTTGACTTTGCAGGAGCGGCTGTCTGTGCTGAGCCGGGTGATGGATGAGAACCTCGGCGGCATCCGCGTCGTGCGGGCCTTTGCGGCACAGCGGCATGAGCTGGAAAAATTCGACCGCGCCAAGCTGTCGGCGCTGGAGCTTGCCAATCAGCGCGTCGACATCCGCGTCTCCAACACCAGCGCCATGAACTTCTCGTTCCTGGCCGCCATGGGGCTGGTGCTCTGGTTCGGCGGCCAGAAAGTGATTGCAGGCCAGATCAGCGTCGGCACGCTGGCCCAGTTCCTCACCTTCATGACCATCCTGCAGATGCCGGTGCGCCAGCTCGGCCTTATGGTCAACTCCTTCGCGCGCGCCTCGACCTGCGGCAGCCGGCTATTCGAACTGCTCGACGCCGAGCTCGACATCGAGGACGCGCCCGGCGCCAAGGATCTCGTCGTCACCGATGGCGTGCTGCGCTTCCACAATGTCGGCTTCCGCTACGAGGGCGCGGGCGACCGGCCGACTCTGTCGGGCATCTCCTTCGAGGCGAGGTCCGGCGAGACCATCGGCATCGTCGGCCCGCCAGGCAGCGGCAAGTCGACCATCGCGCACCTGATCCCGCGCTTCTACGACGTCACCTCAGGCGCGATAACCATCGACGGCCAGGACATCCGCAAGGTGACGCTGCAATCGTTGCGCAAGGCCGTCGGCGTCGTGCAGCAGGACGCGTTCCTGTTCACCACCTCGATCGAGAACAACATCGCCTACGGCAATCCCTGGGCGCGCGAGACCCGCATCGGGCAGGCAGCCGAGTACGCCCAATTGCACAATTACATCATGGGCCTCCCAGCCGGTTACACCACAGTCGTCGGCGAGCGCGGCGCGTCGCTTTCCGGTGGCCAGCGGCAGCGCCTGACCATCGCCCGCAGCCTGATGCTGCGGCCGTCCGTGCTGGTCTTCGATGATTCCACCGCGGCCATCGACGCCGGCACCGAACAGCGTATCCGGGCAGCGATGAAACGCTTCGCCAGGGATCGCGTGACGCTCATCATCTCGCACCGGCTGAGTTCGCTGATGCATGCCGACCAGATCCTGTTCGTCGAGGGCGGCCGGATCGTCGAGCGCGGCACGCATGAGGAGTTGCTGGCGCTCGGTGGACGCTACCGCGCGCTCCATGACCTGCAGTTGCGGCCGGACGATGAGCGGCCCGTGGCGGGAGCCGCGTGATGCAGACACCGGCCGACGACGAGGAGGAAGACACCAGCGGGCCACCGACAAAGGCGGTCGTGGGCTCGCACCGCGACGACGAAGAGGTCTTCGGCAAAGCTTATGACCCTCGCATCGTGCGGCGTATCTGGAGCTTCGTGAGGCCGTATCAGAACCGGATTTTCATCTCAGTCGCCGCGGTGCTGGTGTTCACGCTGACCCAGCTGGCGATCCCGCTGGTCATCCGCTACGCCATCGACCACGGCATGACGGCTGGCAAGCTCGACCAATCGGTAATGATCGCCGCGATCAGCGCTTTCGCCGTGATCATCCTGATCAACTATGCTGCCAGCTATGTGCAGGAAAGCGTCGTCGGCAAGGTGGCCGAAAACGTGCTGTCGGACCTGCGCCGCGCCATGTTCAGCCATCTGCAACGGGTCTCGCTGAGCTTCATGGACAAGACCGAGGTCGGCCGGCTGATGTCGCGCCTGCAGGGCGACGTCAATTCGATGCAGGAATTCCTCGAAACATCGGTGATGTCGGTAGGCGACATCGTGCTGTTGTTCGGCATCGTCAGCGTGCTTTTGTGGCTCGATTTCCGACTGGGCCTGCTGACGCTGTCGACCATGCCGGTGCTGTTCATCGTGCGCCTTTTCTGGCTGCCGCGCGCCAAGGTCGCCTTCATGGCCGCGCACGAAACCAACTCGATCGCCAACGGCGCACTGGCCGAAGGCATCCATGGCGTGCGCACGGTGCAGAGCCTCGAGCGCCAGCACGTCAATTTCGACCTCTACGACGAAAAGGTGCTGGCCAACCTCAATGCCCATTTGAGGTCGGCGAAATACGCGCAGGTAATGGTGCCGATCGTCGACACGCTGACCGGCATCGCCATGGCAACTGTCATCGTCGTCGGCGGGTCGATGGTGCTCTCGCACAGCCTCGACATCGGCGTCATGGTGGCGTTCCTGTTCTACATCCAGCGCTTCTTCGACCCGATCCGCTCGCTGACCATGCAATACAGCGTCATGCAGCGCGCCATGGCTTCGGGCCAGCGCATCTCCGAAGTGCTCGACGTGCCGGTCGATGTCAGCGACAGGCAAGGTGCGGTGGCGCTGTCGCGCGATATGGACGGCTCGGTCGAGTTCAGGAACGTCACTTTCGGTTATAGGCCGAACCAGCCGGTGCTGAAGAACATCTCCTTCCGCGTCAACCCGGGCGAGACCGTAGCCCTTGTCGGCCCGACCGGATCGGGCAAATCCAGCTCGATGGCGCTGGTGCACCGCTTCTACGATGTCTGGTCGGGTGAGGTTCTGGTCGGCGGCCATGATGTGCGTGACCTCACCCAGGATTCGCTCGGCGATCAGGTGGCGATGGTGCTGCAGGAGCCGTTCCTGTTCTCCGGCTCGGTGCTGGAAAACATCCGCTACCACAAGACATCAGCCAGCCGCGAGGAGGTGGTCCGCGCCGCACAAGCCGTCGGCGCGCACGATTTCATCGAGAACCTGCCAGATGGCTACGATACCGAACTCGAGCAGCGCGGCGGCAATCTCTCGCTGGGCCAGCGCCAGCTGATCAGCTTCGCGCGCGCGCTGGTGGCGGATGCAAAGATCCTGGTGCTCGACGAAGCCACGGCCAGCATCGATTCCTACACCGAGATGCTGATCCAGAAGGCGCTGATCACGCTGCTGGAAGGCCGCACCGGGCTGGTCATCGCCCACCGTCTGGCCACTATCCGCGGCGCCGACCGCATCATCGTGCTGCAGAACGGCGAGATCGTCGAAAGCGGCAACCACGAACAGCTGATGGCAAGAAAAGGCCTCTACGCCCGCCTCTACAACATGAACTACGCCTCGTTCGACGACATTTCCGAAGGCGAGCTGGAACTGGACGCGGCAGTCGGCAAGGCGACGTGATTGGACCTGCAAACGACCGCAGGCGCCTAGGCCATTTCGGGGCGTTTTGAACCCTCGCGGATGGCCTTGTGCACGCCGCGTTGCAGATCCATGAATACAGGGCTTTCCATCACCTCTTCGCGGCGCGGGCGCTCGATATCCACGTTGAATGTCTGCGTGATACGTCCCGGGCCGATGCCCATGACGACGATGCGGTCCGACAGATAGACGGCCTCCTCCACATCATGGGTGACAAACAGGACGGTCAACCTGTGTTCCTCCCAGATCTGGGTCAGCAGTTCCTGCATCTGATGCCGGGTCAAGGCATCGAGCGCGCCGAAGGGCTCGTCCATCAACAGCATCTTGGGCCGGTAGGAAAGCGCGCGCGCAATGGCGACGCGTTGTTTCATGCCGCCCGAGAGTTCGGCTGGATAGCGGTCCGCACTACCAGACAGCTTGACGAGTTCGAGATGCTCCAGCGCGATCCTGCGGCAGGTCGGGCGATCGTAACCAGCGGCCTTGAGCGCAAACTCGATGTTCTGCCGCGCCGTCAGCCAGGGAAGCAGCGTGTAGGACTGAAAGACGACGCCACGGTCGAGTCCAGGCTGCAGGATCGGCGCGCCATCGATGCTGAGATCGCCCGCGTCGAAGTCCTGCAGTCCGGCCACGATCGACAGCAGCGTGCTCTTGCCGCAGCCCGACGTGCCGACCAGGGAGACAAACTCGTTGTCGGCAAGATCCAGGTTGATACCGCGCAGCACTTCCGTGCGCCGCTCGCCCGTGCCGAAGCTCTTGTGGAGACCGGCGATCCGCAATTTGGGGCTCATCGGCTGGACCTCATTGCGAGCGGCCCTCTTGCTTGAACAGCACCTTTTCCAGCGCCTTCATCACCTGGTCGGTGATGAGGCCGAGCAGGCCGAGCAGCAGGATGTAGCCGATGATGGTGTTGGTCTGGAAATAGCGCTGGGACACGGTGATGCGATAGCCGAGCCCCGAAGTGGCGGCGACGAGTTCGGCCAGCACCAGCCAGGTCCATGCCCAGCCCAAGCTGATGCGCAGCGTATCCCAGATGCCCGGCAAGGCGCTGGGCACGACGATGCGCGTCAGGATCTTGCGATCCGGCAGGCCTAGCGTGCGCCCAAGGCCGATGAAATCGGCTGGAACCCGTTTTACATTGTCCATGATCATCAGCACCTGCTGGAAGAACGTGCCGATGAAGATGATCAGGAATTTCTGCGAATCGCCGGTGCCAGCCCAAAGGATGGAGAGCGGCACGAAAGCGACGACCGGCATGTAGCGGATGAAATCCACCAGCGGCTCGATGGCCGCTTCCCAGGAACGGAAACTGCCAATCAGCACGCCGATCGGTATCGACAGGGCCGAGGCGATGAGGAAGCCGATGGAGATACGGTACATCGAGGCTTTGAGGTCCAGCCACAACGTGCCGTCGGCCGCGAGCTTGGCGATCTGCATAGCGACGCTGCCCGGCGATGGCAGGAAGATCGGCTTTACCAATCCCAGTCCGGTCGCCGCCCACCAGGCAAGGCCGAGCCCGACGAACACGGCCACCGCGATCACCAGGAAGCGCGACCTGGCGATGGGCACGCCGATGCCGGAGGATCGGCGACGCCTCGCCTGTTTCGTGGGACGAGCCGGATCCGTTTGAGCGGGACGCTCCCCGGGCATCTGCGTCACCACCGCGATCCGGCCTTGGTCATTCCGCCGCCTTGACGAACGACGGGTCGATCATCTGCTCCGGCGTCACATCGGCCTGCAGCAGCTTGGCGTTCTTGGCGGCGGCTTCGACATCGGCGAAGGTCTTGGTGGTGAAATCACCGGTCAGCGCCGCCTTGTTTTCGGCGAGTGAGTAGTAACGCACGCCGTCAAAGGCGGTGTTGAGGTCCTTGACGTCCGAACCGACAGCCTTGGCGATGATGGCGCGCCCACCGGGCGTATCGGCATTGTAGTCCTTGAGCGCTGCGTCCCAGCTTTTGATCATGGCCAGCACTTGGCCGGGCCGCGACTTGATCACCTCGTCACGCACCACCAGCACGTCGCTGATCAGGCCGGGATCCTCGCCGGCGGTGAACAGCAGCTTGAGGTCCTTGTTCTGCGCCATGGCGACGGTGAGGTACGGTTCATAGGTCACCGCGACCGGCACCTGGCCGGCGATCAAGGCGCTGCCGGCGTCGGACGCAGGCATCGGAACCGGCTTCACATCGTCGATCGACATGCCGTTCCTGGTGAGCGCGTATTTGAGCAGGATGTCGCTCGTCGTGCCTTCCTCGAAGGCCACCTGCTTGCCCTTGAGGTCCGCGATGGAGGTGACGTCCTTGCCAGCGATGATCGCGTCGGCGGTCATGGAGACGTCGAGCAGCAGCACGATCTTCACCGGCAGGCCGGCCGCAACCATGCCCATCGCCGTGTGGGTGGCGATGTTGGCGGCGTCGAGCTGGCCGCTTGCAAGTGCTGCATTGATGTCCTTGTCCTCGGCGAAGTTGACGATCTGGACGTCGCTCAGCCCGTTCGTCTTGAACAGGCCCTTGGCCTCGGCGACATGCCACTGGCCATAGCCGAGCCAGGGCTCGATGCCGATCTTGAACGCTCCTGCCTCGGGCGTGGTGGGAATGGCCGCATCGGCCGCGTAGGCCGCCGGGGCGGCGGCGAGCCCGATGGCGGCGGCCATCACGAGCGCGCGAAATTGTCCTGTTAGGTTACGCATCATCCTTGTTCCCCTTGATGATCGGACCGCTTTTTCTGACTGAGGTAGCCGGTCCGGTGAGACTGCGGGTTTCTGCTCTTGCGGCACTGTGCCTCGGCGTCTTACCTGCCACTTCATGGTGAAGTGCGCGGATATTTCAGCGTCAGCGGGAGCGGATGTCAAGGCTAAAATACATACATGCATATACAAGTTGGAAAGACTCAATTTTTACGCGCTCCGGGATCGATCCGGTCTAGAAAATCGGTCACCCGATCGGTTCCGGCAACAGGTTCGCTGCCGACCATGACCGCCACCGAAAAGGCAATAAGGGAAGAAACCGGCGTGTGGCTGCGTGCGCCGGCGCGCAGGTTCATGACCAGCGTCGGCGACAGGAAGAGACCGGCCCGGAGCACCGCGCGCCAATCGGCCGGCAGCATGCCGCGCCGTTTGAGCTCAAGCAGCAATGGCCGCCACAGCGCTGTGGCCTTGACCTCCAGCAGGTCGCGGCGGACCGGGCTCAGGTCCCAGTCCGTGTCGACATGGAGCAGGTTTCCGTCCAGCCGCGCATGGGCGCGAAAAGCCTCGGTCGCGGTCGCCGGATCATAGAGCCAGAACGGGTGGGCGAAGATGTTGTGGAACGTCGCCTTCACCTCCGCCAGCAGCGTCGGGATATGCGAGCCTGCAAAGGCAGGATCGAAGAAGGACAGCTCCGCCCTCCCCGCCTTCGCCGTGTACCAGACATTGGCGTTGTGGGCGTCGCCATGCGCGACCACGCCGCCTGCATCGGCAAGCCGGTCCGGCCGCAAGCGCACTGCGGCGGCATCGAAAAGCTCACCGACGCTGTCGGTGTACTGCTCGCCATTGATGACGAATTTCAGCCGGGAAAACCGATCCCAATCCAGCTCGGCACCGGGAAAGACGAACGGCTTGCCGACATAGAAATCGGCCAGCCGGCCGCCTGGCGACAAGCGTGTCTCGGCATCGATCAGCCGCTCATGAAACAGCCTGTGGATCGGTTCCGCCGCCACCTCCTCGACGGTTACCGGATGCAGCGTTTCGAGATAGACCTTGAGCAGCCTGGCCGACAGGTCGCGCTCGGCAAGAACGGCTTCTCGCCGTTTGCCGGCATCGTCCTGCGCATCCAGCGCGAACAGCACATCCGAAAACCTCGGATCCGTGCGCCGCCGATAGACAAGGATCTGCTCGCCCGGTTGGGCCGACATATGCACGGGTTGATCAACCGGCAGGCCGGCGCGCGACAGAATCTCGGCGCGGTAATACTCGCCCGTCATCGCCTCTTCCCGCTCCTCCTGATGGAACTTGAAGAAGTAGGCCTTGCCGTCGTCCTCGAAGAAGCCGTTCAACGAATTGAGGCTGTATTTATCGAAGTTGATGCGGACATTGCGGGGGCGCATCGCGAACAGGTCGCCCAGCAATGCCGCCAGCGCGCTTTGTGCTTCGGCAACATCATGCTGCGCGAGTGCCCGGATCCGCGCCGTGCGGCTCGGTGCCGGCGTCATCTGTCGCTCTTGCATTCGACCTGCTTCCGTCAGCTGCTTTTTGAAGGGGAATAGCGGCTGCCGAGCGAGTAGCGGCTGCCGGCATAAGTCAGCTTGCTGATCGTCGCCACCACCGCGCCCGTCCATGTCCGGCGGTGCAGGAAAAGGCAGCAGGCGCCGACATCGATGCCCAGATGCCGCGCCGTCTCGGCATCCGCCGGGATGGCGGAAATGATATGCTCGACCTCGGTCACCGGGGTTTTCTGCATGAGGTAGTCATAGGTCGCCGTCTTCGAAAAATCCTGCTTGTCATAGTCGGGGATAAGGCTCGGATTGACGAAGCGCTCTTCGAGTTGCACCGGCAGATCGTTCTCGAAATTGACGACGACGGAATGATAGATCGAGACGCGCTTTGGAAATTCGAACGACAGCGCCAGCTCTTTTGTCGGCATGATGGTTTCGAGGACGAGGACTTCGGAACGATGTCTGTTGCCGCGCTCGACGATCTCGGCTGCGATGTTGTTGATCTCGATCAGCGTCGACTGTGGCCGCGGTGGCGCGATGAAGGTTCCCACACCTTGCAGGCGGATCAGAAACCCGGCCGAGGTCAATTCTCTGAGCGCCCGGTGAACCGTCATCCGCGAGACGCCGAGTGAAGCGACCAACTCATTCTCGGACGGCAGCTTGCGATCTTTGCCCCACCGGCCCGTTCCGATGTTTGCCAGGATGTAGTCCTTCACCTTCTCGTAAAGAGGGCTGGCGGTGTCGGGCAAAGTGATCATTTCAAAAGTCCTTTCCGGCGATTCATCGGAAATCACGACTCGACAGGTTGCCGCATGCGGATGATTGTTTTCAAGCCGTCGCTGCGCCCCGCCAACAGCCGCTCATAGGCAGCCGGAATGTCATCCAGGCCGATCTCCTGGTCGATCAGCGCCAGCAGCGGTTCGCTCAATTCACCCAGCATCCGCACGGCCTCGGGCAGTTCGTCGGCAAAGGCATGGCATCCCAGCAACCCGATTTCGCGTTCGACCAGCGTATTGGGATCAATGTCGAGGCGGCCGTGGAAGATGCCGACCATGGCGATCGTACCGCCGGGATCGAGAACGCCGAGCAGCTGATTGAGCGCCGCGACGCTGCCGGTCGCCTCGATG
>NZ_RZPB01000660.1:0-3391 GCF_003998535.1 Mesorhizobium sp. M7A.F.Ca.AU.002.02.1.1
GTCGTGGTCCGTTTCAAGGGCATTGCCGACCGCAATGCGGCCGAGGCGCTGGCCGGCACGGAGCTGTTCGTCGACCGTTCGATGCTGCCGGACGATGGCGAGGAAGACGAATTCTACCATGCCGACCTCGTCGGCCTCGAAGTCCGCGACGACACGGGTGCCGTGCTTGGCAAGGTGGTCGCGGTGCACAATTTCGGCGGCGGCGACATTCTCGACGTGACGCTGGGCGGGCGCAAGGGCGTGCTGATCCCGTTCACACAGGCTGCCGTACCGCAAGTGTCGATCGCCGAGGGTTTTGTTCGTGTCGATCCGGCGGCAGCCGGGCTGGTCGATGACGAGGATGGCGGTGGTCCGCGTGAGGAAGACTTCGATCCGAAGGGCAGGCCGCGCGGACCGAGCGATGCCGGGGGCAACCGGTGAGTTTTTCCGCTTCGGTGCTGACGCTTTACCCCGAGATGTTTCCCGGCGCGCTCGGCCTGTCGTTGGCCGGCCGGGCGCTCGAGGCCGGGACGTGGTCGCTGGAGACGATCCAGATCCGCGACTTCGCCACCGACCGCCATCGCACCGTCGACGACACGCCCGCCGGCGGCGGCGCCGGCATGGTGATGCGCGCCGACGTGCTGGCGAAAGCCATCGACCATGCTTCGCCGGAAGGCGATGCGCGGCCCCGGCTGCTGATGAGCCCGCGCGGCAAGCCGCTGACCCAGGCGCGTGTGCGCGAGCTGGCCGCTGGGCCGGGCGCCGTCATCCTGTGCGGCCGCTTCGAAGGCGTCGACCAGCGGGTGATCGACGCGCGGGGATTGGAGGAAGTCTCGATCGGCGATTTCATTCTCTCGGGTGGTGAGCCGGCCGCCCTTGTGCTGCTCGACGCGGTGGTGCGGCTGCTGCCCGGGGTCATGGGCAACGCGATGTCGGGCGAGGAAGAGAGTTTTGAAAACGGCCTGCTCGAACATCCGCACTATACGCGGCCGCAGGAGTTCGAAGGCCGTGACATTCCCGAGGTCCTGATTTCCGGCAATCACAAGAAGATCGCCGCCTGGCGGCGGGCGGAGTCAGAAAGACTGACAGCCGAGAGGCGTCCGGACCTGCTTGCCGCTGCTCAGCCCTTGGCAAAATAATAGAAGGCCAAAAACAGGCCGACGGCGACGACGAAGCCGCGCACGGCGTTTTGCGGCACCCGCTTGGCGATCCAGACGCCGGCATAGCCGCCGAGCGCGCCGCCCGGGATCATGATGATCGCCTGCGGCCAGGCGACGACGCCGCCCGAGACGAAGACGACGATCGCGACAGCGGCGATGACCATGGCCAGCATGTTCTTCAACGCGTTCAGCCGGTGATAGTCGCCGGCCTGGGTGAGGCCGAGCGTCGCCAGCATCATCACGCCCATGCCGGCGCCGAAGAAGCCCCCATAGATGGCGGTGAGAAACTGCGCGAGCGAGCCGGCCAGCGAGCCCACCGCCGCTTCATGGCCGGGCTTTGGCACTGGTTTCAGCCAGGGGCCGGCGGCGAACAGGGCCGTCGCGGCTAGCAGCAGCCACGGCACCAGAGCGCGAAACGAGGGATTGTCGAGCGCCAAAAGGATCAGAGCGCCGGCCAGTGCGCCCACGGCCGAGATCAGGCACAGCAGCAGCGCGCCGCGCCAGAAGTGCCTGATATCGGCCGAGTAGGCGAGGGTCGAGGTGATGTAGCCTGGAAATTGCGTCACCGAGGAGGTGGCGTTGGCAACGATCGGCGGCAGGCCGACCAACGTCATGGCGCCGAAGGTGATGAAGGTGCCGCCACCGGCGACCGCATTGGCGGCGCCTGACAGAAAGCCCGCTAGAAACAGCACGATGGCATCGAAGACAGACATGAATTGCGGCCGCTCAAAACTGTGTTATTTCAGGCTTTAGAAAGCCTGAACGACCGGCGCAACCCGGCACGGCAGGATTACGATGGTGCCATGCGAGCAGAAAATGCGCGCCCAAGGCGTGACAAAGCGGCGAAATAGCTGTATGTGCCCGCCCGTACCGGCCAGAAAGAATCTGCCGGACCCGTCAACAATGACGGTGTAGTCGCCCCTGCCTGATGTTTCAAAGACAAATGTCTTGGAGACAAAAGGCATAGCCAAGCGGTCAATGGAACTGCAAGGCGAGTGTCGGACGCTCTGACTGTCGGAAGAACAAGAAGTGGACTTTTGAGATGGATATTCTCCGTCAGCTCGAGGCCGAACAGGCCGCCAAGATCGAAGCCAAGCGCAAGCTTCCCGAATTCCAGCCCGGCGACACCGTGCGCGTCCAGGTCCGCGTGACCGAAGGCACCCGCACCCGCGTCCAGGCCTATGAGGGCGTCGTCATCGCCCGCGCCGGCGCCGGCTTCCAGGAGAACTTCACGGTTCGCAAGATTTCCTACGGCGAAGGTGTCGAGCGCGTGTTCCCGGTCTACTCGCCGATGGTTGAAGGCGTCGAGATCGTTCGCCGCGGCAAGGTGCGTCGCGCCAAGCTCTACTACCTGCGCGATCGTCGCGGCAAATCGGCCCGTATTTCTGAAAACACCGGCGTGCGCGCCCGCAAGCTGAACGATGAGGAGCGCGATGCGCTGAACGCCGAGAAGGCCCGTATCGAAGCCGAGAAGGTGGCAGCAGCCGAGGCCCTGGCCGTCGAGAAGGCCGCCCAGGACGCCGCCGAGAAGAAGGCCGCCGCCGAGGCCGAAGCAGCAGCCAAGGCCGCCGCAGAAGCGACCCCTGCCGAATAAGGTTTTCGGAAATCCCATTCAAAAAGGCGGCTTCGGCCGCCTTTTTTCGTTTCACCAGACTGTGAACGCTTTCAGCGCCAGACACAGGATCCGGCTGTTGACGGCGCATTACTTTGTGAACTAAATAATCGCGCACAAAGTAATTGGAGATTTGATATGGCACTCTACACCACACAGGCTCACGTCACCGGCGGCCGCGCCGGCCATGGCGAGACCAGCGACGGTCTGCTCAAGGTCGATCTGGCAATGCCCAAAGAACTCGGCGGGCCGGGGGGCGCCACCAATCCCGAGCAACTGTTCGCTATCGGCTATGCCGCCTGCTTCGAAAGCGCCATCCGCTTTGTCGCGCGCAAACAGAAGCTGTCGCTGACGGATGCCGGGGTAACCTCCACCGTCAGCCTGCTTCCCGATGGCGAAGGCTTTAAGCTCGGTGTCGCGCTCGCGGCGGAAACGAAAGGCCTTGATCAGGCGGCGGCGGAAGCGCTTGTATCGGAGGCGCACAAGATCTGCCCCTATTCCAACGCCATCAGGGGCAATGTCGACGTAGCGCTTTCGGTAAAGGCGGCATGACGGAAAAGACGACAAAGAGCACCAGGGACGTCCCGGCGGAGGCCACCGGGACGTTTCACGTTCCGCGGCTCGACCAACAGCTCTGCTT
>NZ_RZPB01000661.1:0-3390 GCF_003998535.1 Mesorhizobium sp. M7A.F.Ca.AU.002.02.1.1
ATGCTGGCCGACGATCCGCTTGGCGCCGGCCGCGAGGACGCTTCCTTGCCGCTGGCGCAAGGTTATGTCGACGCTTTCAACGCCATCGACGCCGATCCCAATCAGCTGCTGGCGGTGGCCGTGGATGGCGGCGAGGTGGTCGGCACCTTGCAGGTAACTTTCCTTGCCGGGCTCTCGCGCAAGGGCGCGTGGCGCGGCCAGATCGAGGCGGTTCGGGTCGCCGGCCACAGGCGCTCGGACGGCATCGGCAGGCAGATGATCGAATGGGCGATCGACGCGTGCCGCGCGCGCGGCTGCGGCCTCGTTCAACTGACCACCGACAAAGGGCGGGCGGACGCGCATCGTTTTTACGAAAGCCTCGGCTTCACCGGCAGCCATCTCGGCTACAAGAAGAGCCTTTAGGCGGTCGGAAAACGCTGCAACACTTTTGTGGAACTGCTCGCGGCGTTCGAGCAGTGCGCCAGTGCTGGCGCATTCGGGAAACCGTTCAGGCACACTTCAATTCGCGGCCAAGAGGGGATATAGGTCAGTCAAGTTGACCTATATTGCAGCGTCGGGGAGGCGTGCCGTGACCCTTATGAACCTGTTGGCTTCGCGCTCGTCGCGCATGAAAGCGTCCGAAATCCGCGAGCTGCTGAAGCTGCTCGACCAGCCGGACATCATCTCGTTTGCCGGCGGTATTCCCGATCCGGCGCTGTTCCCGGCCGAGGCGATCCGCGACGCCTATGCCGATGTGCTGGGTGGCGCCGAGGCGGGCGCGGCGCTGCAGTACCAGGTCTCGGAAGGCTATCTGCCTTTGCGGCGCTGGCTCGCCGGGCAGATGGGCAAGCTCGGCGTCGCCTGCGACGAGGCCAACATCTTCATCACCTCCGGCTCGCAGCAGGCGCTGGATTATCTCGGCAAGCTGTTCCTGTCGCCGGGCGACACCGCGCTGGTGACGTGGCCGACCTATCTCGGCGCGCTGCAGGCTTTCAACGCCTATGAGCCGCGCTACGACCGGCTGACCCCGGCCGGCGGCAACATGACGCCCGATGCCTATCGCGCGGCGGCGGCCGCCAATGGCGGCAAGGCCAAATTCGCCTATCTGGTGCCGGATTTCGCCAACCCGACCGGCAACACGCTGAACCGTGAGCAGCGCGAGGCGGTGCTCGACCTTGCCGGCGAACTCGACATCGCCGTCATCGAGGATGCCGCTTACCGCGCGCTGCGCTATGACGGCGAGGGCGAGCCGCCGATCCTGGCGCTCGATTGTGCCCGGTCCGGCGGCATCGACAAGGCGCGCACGCTCTATTGCGGCTCGTTCTCGAAGATCCTGTCGCCGGGCATGCGGGTCGGCTGGGTGTGCGCGCCGCGCCACATTGTCGAGAAGCTGGTGCTGATGAAGCAGGCTTCGGACCTGCACAGCCCGTCGATCAACCAGGTGGTGATGCATCGCGTCGCCGAAGCCGTGTTCGAAGGCCAGGTGGAAAAACTCATCGACGCCTATCGCGAGCGCCGCGACGGGCTGCTCTCGGCACTGGAAGCCCACATGCCCGAAGG
Organism: Mesorhizobium sp. M7A.F.Ca.AU.002.02.1.1; assembly: GCF_003998535.1. Lineage (NCBI taxonomy): Bacteria > Pseudomonadati > Pseudomonadota > Alphaproteobacteria > Hyphomicrobiales > Phyllobacteriaceae > Mesorhizobium > Mesorhizobium sp. M7A.F.Ca.AU.002.02.1.1. The sequence continues at coordinate 1,540 of NZ_RZPB01000661.1, forward strand.
CGTGACCTGGAGCCGCCCGGAAGGCGGCATGTTCGTCTGGGTGACACTGCCGGAAGGGGCCGACGCCACCGAGCTTCTGGCTCGGTCGGTGAAGGAAGCGCGGGTCGCCTTCGTGCCGGGCAACGCCTTTTATGCCGATGGCACCGGGCGCAACACACTGCGGCTGTCCTTCACGCTCGCCGACCGGCGCGCGGTGAGCGAAGGCATTCCAAGGCTAGCCGCCATCCTGAAGGGATAGGCCGGCGCTGGAAGCCGGCTTTTCCTCCGCCGTTACAGTCACCAGCCGCTCAAGCTTTGAAAGCCTGGTGCGAGCGAGCTTGCGGACCGGCCTTTCGAAACCTTCTTCGCCGTTTTCGACGACGAAGACCAAGGTCATGAAATCGAGCATGAATTCGTCGATGGCTGCCGCGACCTCGCGCGACCTGCCCTTGAACCGGCGCAGCAGAGCGGTTGCTTCCTCGATATCGTCGACACCGGCGCTGTCGACCAGCGCTTCGAGCCTCTGAAAACAATCCAATCGCAATTCCTCCCACCGCGCCACCAAACCCGGTTGCGAGCGGAAGGTTCCAAACTGTGAGTGGTCTCGCGAAGAAATCGCCTCCACTGCTTGAATTCCGCGGACGGGCCATCGGCAATTTTTTTGTTCGGGTGGAACCTCCGCGGCCAACAAAGGTTCTTACCAGGTCTGATCCCCCCTCAGACCCCTGAAGGCTAGACATGCTTTCCAAAGGCCCGCCGGATCCCCTCCCGGTGGGCCCTTTGTCTGCTGGGAAGTATCCGCATTGACGACGCCCTATCCCAACCTAAATTCGAACCCACACGAGGAGGCGTTTTCATGGAAACCCAGGAATTGCATCGCGGCCGGCTCATCGACCACATCCAACTGGTGGTCAGAAACCTCGCGGCCAGCCGGCGTTTCTACGAGGCGGTCCTGCAGGCGCTCGATGTCCCGATCGGCGGTAGCGGCGCCGACTTTTTCTGGGCCGACGAGCTGTTTGTCTCCACTGCCGACAGCCGGGCCGCACAGGGAAAACTCACCGGCCGCCATCACCTGGCTTTCCAGGCAAGGGACCACGCCATGGTCGACGGCTTCTACAAGGCCGGGCTGGCGGCCGGCGGCACGGACAATGGCGCGCCGGGCGAACGGCCCTATCACCCCGGCTATTACGCCGCCTTCCTGCTCGATCCGGACGGCAACAACATCGAGGCCGTCCATCACGGCCCGCATCGTCGCAGCGCCGCTTCGGTGAAGATCACCTTCTAAGCTGCCGATATTCAGCCGGCCGGGATCGCGGACGCATGGGCGATGCTGGAGAGAGGCTGCCTTGCGTTGCCAGATCGGTGGCCCCGATGCTAACCGTGCAAATGGCGGGCGGGAATCGGTCCCGAAGCAACGTCCGCCACAAATTTTCAATAAAACTCCCCTTACCCCCGTGGAGATATTTTTTTTATGCAAAACCCAGCAAGGGCGATCTGTGCCGCCACGCTTCTATTTGCAATCGGGGCCGTTGGCCTCACAAGTATATCATCTTTTGCTTATATTTCATCGGCGCAGGCCCAGGAGGAATATCTTCCGACCGAGAAGGATTTTGTCGGCAAATGGAAACTCAACGGCGGAGCCATCCGGCCGCCGCGCGATATGAAGGATGCGCCGACACCGGAACAGGAAGCGGCCGCCAGTGAGTTCCAGCAGACGGTGACCGCGTTTTACGGGGCGTTCGATTATCTGGAGATCACGGCGGACGGCCGCTACAATTTTCACCAGCCCGGGGATCCGACGTCGGGGCCTTGCGTCTGGTGCGGAACCTGGTCGTTCAGCAAGAGTTCGGCGTGGCTCGAGCTGGATACGGC
>NZ_RZPB01000662.1:0-3387 GCF_003998535.1 Mesorhizobium sp. M7A.F.Ca.AU.002.02.1.1
GTTCCCGAGCTGGCCGATCTGACGCCGGCGGACTTCGAACTTTTCGCGACACCGATCATCAATCTGTTCGAACGCGAGTGCAACGTCGTCGAAGTCGATGAACGCAAGACGCGCCAGGTGTTGCATGCGGACCGGACGCGGGCGCGTGACTTCGAAATCTACCGGGTCATCCGCGTCGAGGACGCCGACACGGAAGGCAACGACGCCGAAATCCCCGAGCTCTTCAGCCTGGGTCAGAACCGCGGTAGTGGTTGGGTCTATTCGACCGAAAGGCGCCCTCGCCGCGCGATGGAGGAGGAGCGCCGCGAAGGTCTGACGCGAACGTCCTATACCGGGGATGACGTTTTCCTGGCCGTGTCCCGGCCGCTCGTAAGGCCGGCGACCCGGCCGCTGAAGCGGCTCGACGTGATGGCGCTTTGCACCAATCGTGATCTGCCGATCCTCGATGACAATCCGACGTTGACGTTAGAGGCCGGCGACCCGGTCGAAACCGTGAGGCTTCTTGGCGCCTTGCGTGCGCCGCAGCCAGCTATTCCTGCGGCACTGCCTGCTGGGGCCGACGGGGAATCGCGGGCCGATGATCTCGCCTGGCGGCTGGTGGCGCAGCTCGCGCTCAACTTTCTCAGTCTTGCCAAAGAAGGCCGCGGCATCGATCCCCTGCATGCGCTACTCGACCTTTATGCCGATCGCGGCGATCCAAGCCTTGCCCGAAATGTGCATTCGATCGTGCGTATCGACTCGCAGCCGGTCATCGAACGTCTGCAAATCGATGGACCGATGTGCTTTGGACGCGGTACCGAAGTCACGTTGCATGTTGATCAATCGGTCCTGGCCGGCCAAAGTACCTTGCTGCTTTCGGCCTTGCTGGCGCGGTTGTTTGCTCGTCACGCCGGGATAAACGGCTTCGTGCGAACTCGCACGCGGCTGCTGCAGAAGCAGGAGGATGTGCCATGGCCGATGACGCCCGGCAATCGCTACCTGATCTAGACAAGCCCGGCCCGAACAGGGCCGAAGGTCTGTCCGAGACGTTCGACTTTTTCGAACTGCTGCGCCGCCTCGAACAACGGAACGGTCTGTTCGGCCATTCCGGCCGTCCCGACCGTGAGCCGGCACGGCTCGGCCAGCATGTGCGCCTCGCCTTTTCCGCACGGGACCTGGTTGTGTTCCGCGAAGCCCGCGATGCGGCACCGGCCCGGGTCACGGTGGCAAATTTTGGTCTGCTGGGACCCGAGGGTCCAATGCCGCTGCATCTGACGCGCTGGGTGCTCGACCGGCTCTCGCAACGCTGGTTCGCCGGCGCCGAGGCACAACTGACTAGCGACACGACGTTCGTCGACTTCGTCAACATTCTGCAGCACCGTATGATCGCCCTCTACTATCGGGCGTGGGCGGATGCGCACCCGGCCGTGCAGGCCGAACGCGCGGTCGGCGGGCGCGTTCGCGCCATGCTTGAAGCCATGGCCGGGATCGGACTTCCCGGCACGCAGGACCCCAATCTCGATACGGTGAAGCTTCGGCAGGCGGCTTCGCTGGCCAATCAGGTCGACGGCCCGGAACGGCTGACGCTGTTCCTGGCGGAAGCGTTCAAGGCGCCGGTACAGATCAAGGAGTTCATCTCCGCCTGGATAACAGTACCAACCGGTCTCCAGACCCGTCTTGCAAAGGCCTTTGCAGGGCTCGGCAAGGGCGCGACGATCGGCCCACGCGTTTTCAGCCGCCAAAGCAGGATCGAACTGCGTGTCGGCCCGCTGGGGTATGAGGAGTTCAAGGCGTTCCTGCCTGGCGGGGAGCGGCTCAAGCTGTTCAAGCAGGCCGTTCGCGACATGGTCGGGGAGTCGCTCGACGTCGATCTGCGCATCGTGCTTGCGCGTGAAGCCGTACCGCCGCCCCAAATCGGAGCGGTTCGGCTCGGGCAGACCGCCTGGCTTGCGCGACCCATCGAAAGGGGCGATGCTGACGACATGCGGCTGCGGACAATCGTCGGATGGCGGCCGGAAATGACGGGGGTCGCGGCATGAGCCTGCTGCTGACACTGGAGCAAGGGCCACGCACCCAGGCGGTGCGGCAGGCCCGGCTTGACGAGGGTGAGCTGGTGATCGGCCGCAGCGCGGACGCGGGTTGGCAGATCAACGATCCCGACATGTTCGTTTCAAGGGCACATTGCAAGATCTCTGGCGGGCGAGATGGATATTTCGTCACCGACACGTCGAGCAGCGGATTGTTCATAAACGACTCCGACAGCCCGCTCGGTGCCGGCAAGTCGACGCGCCTTCAAAGTGGCATGCGGCTGAGATTGGGCGACTACGTCGTCCATGTCGACCTGCAAACGCCAGCCACTCAAGCACCAGCGGCCGGCCAGCCGGTTTCGGAACGCGCGCCGCCAGCATCCCGGGCCCCGGTGAGCATCGGTCGCGATGACTTCTTTTCCGCCAAGGTCGAAGAAGAGCCGCGACGGCCACGTCCGGCCGATCTGCCGAACCCTTTCGAGCAGCCGGTTGCGGGTGCATTCGAACGTGCCAACTCCGACCAGCGCCACTCGGCCGCTTTCGATGACCCGTTCAGCCTCGATCCGGTTTCGACGCCGGTGTCGAAAAATCCCGCCCCTTATCGCGAACCGGGCGGCGCGGCGAGCCAAGCGGACCCGTTCAGCCTCGACGCGGTACCGTCCCCCGACCGCGCAGCCCAAGCCGCCCGTGACAAGCCGTCCGGAACCCATGATGACTTTCCTTTCGGACCAGCCGCCACGCTCAGTTCGGCGAACGGCGCCAGTTCGATCGAACAGCGCGAGCGCATCGCCCAGCGATCCCAATCAGCCAATCCCTGGGATTTGCCGGTGCAGCCCGCAGCTACCCCTGCTTCACCACGTGTGGGTGCTGCTCCCAAAGCCGCCCCGGCGCTGGCTGCGGCGCGGCCGGAGGAGATGGCGCTTCGCGCCGCATTCCTGCATGGCATGGGTGTCGAGGAAGCCGATTTCCCCGGACGCGACAGCATCGCGGAAATGGAGAAGTTCGGTCGCGAATACCGGATGATGATGGAAGGCCTGATGCAGCTTCTGCGCAAGCGGGCCGAGGAAAAGGGAAACGCGCGCGTCGCGCAGACCATGGTCGGGGCCTCCGAAGTCAATCCGCTCAAGTTCCTGCCGACCGTCGACGACGCCATCATAACGCTTATCGCTGAGCGCAGCCCAGGATTTCTCGGCGGTGAAGCGGCAATCACCGATGCGGTGCGCGATCTCGCGCAACATCACGTACGCGCCTGGCGAGGCATACAGACCGCCATGCGGCGGATGATCGACCGTTTTGACCCGGTAGTGATCGAGGATGAGCTGAAATCGAATTCCGCGATCGGAACCCTTCTCTCTGGGGGGCGGGGCGCCAAGCTGTGGGA
>NZ_RZPB01000663.1:0-3380 GCF_003998535.1 Mesorhizobium sp. M7A.F.Ca.AU.002.02.1.1
GTCGATGGCTTTGTCTCGGCGGTCGGTTCCGGCGGCACGCTGGCCGGCGGCGCCTTTGGGCTGAAGGCGAAAAGCAAGGATGTGAAGATCGCGCTGGCCGACCCGCTGGGGGCCGCGCTCTACTCCTTCTACACCAGCGGCGAGCTGAAGTCCGAAGGCAGCTCGATCACCGAAGGCATCGGGCAGGGGCGCATCACCGCCAATCTCGAAGGGTTCACGCCGGACTTTTCCTTCCAGATCCCCGATGAGGATGCGCTGCCGATCGTCTTCGACCTGATCCAGGAAGAGGGGCTTTGCGTCGGTGGCTCGACCGGCATCAACATTGCCGGCGCGATCCGCCTGGCCAGGGAATTGGGTCCCGGCCACACCATCGTGACCATTCTTTGTGACTACGGCACGCGCTATCAGTCAAAACTGTTCAACCCGGAATTCCTGCGCGAGAAGCAACTGCCGGTGCCGGGTTGGATGGAGCTGAAGAGCACAATTTCGGTGCCGTTCGAAAAGGTCGCGTGATGGCAAACTGGACGGATGCCCTGTTTCGCGACGACGCCTATCTGCGGACGGCGGATGCGACGATCGTTGCCGTCAACGACCGCGGCGGCATCATCCTCGACCGGACGATCTTCTACGCCACTTCGGGCGGCCAACCGGGCGATACCGGGTGTCTCGAACGCGCGGACGGCAGCCGCATCGCCATTGCCGCTACCCTCACCGGCGAGACCAAGGACGAGATCATCCATGTGCCGGCGCCGGAGCAAGCAGTGCCACAGGTCGGCGAGACGGTGAGGTTGGCCATCGACTGGGAACGCCGGCATCTCCTGATGCGCATGCATGCGGCTTGCCATTTGCTCACCGTCGTCTGTCCGTTTCCAATCACCGGTGCCGCCGTTTCCGAGGACGACAGCCGTGTCGACTTCGACGCTCCGGATGCCGGCTTCACCAAGGAGGACATCACCGCCGGGCTGATGGAGCTGGTGCGGGCCGATCATCCGATCTTTGTCAGGCTGATCAGTGACGAGGAACTGGCCGCCAATCCCGGCCTGGTGAAATCCAAGAACGTCCGGCCGCCGGCCGGCACCGGCAAGATCCGCCTGGTCTGTATCGGCGACAACGCCTCGGTGGACAGCCAGCCCTGCGGCGGCACCCATGTGAAGAGCACTGGCGAAGTCGGCGAAATCCACATCGGCAAGATCGAGAAGAAGGGCCGTGAAAACCGGCGCTTCCGCATCCGCTTTGGGCCGATGCCGGCAAACTGAACAGACAGTGATCGCCAAAAGGCGAGCAGGAGCACAAAATGGCCGAGGACAGCCCCTTCACCGTCGACGCAGACTGGCTGCAGCAACGTCTCGGCGAGCCGGGCCTGACGATTCTCGACGCATCCTGGTATCTCCCGGCGCAGAAGCGCGATGCGCGCGGCGAGTATGATTCGGCCCACATCCCGGGCGCACGATTTCTGGATCAGGATGCGGTTTCGGATCCGGATTCGCCCTTGCCGCATACGCTGCCGTCACCGCAGCATTTTGCCCAGTATGTCGGCGCCATGGGCGTTTCGGCCGATGACACCATCGTCGTCTACGATGGTCCGGGTTTCTTCTCGGCGCCCCGGGCGTGGTGGATGTTCAGGGTGATGGGCGTCTTCCAGACCTATATTCTGGATGGCGGCTTCGATGGCTGGAAAGCCGCCGGCAGACCGGTGACGGCTGAGCCGACGAAGATCGCGCCAAGCGTGTTTCATGCCGATTTCGACTCCGGGCGCGTCGCCAGCCTCGCCGACATGCGCCGGATCGTCGACACCAGGGCAAGCCAGATCGCCGACGCCCGGGGACCGGGCCGCTTTACCGGCGCCGAGCCTGAGCCGCGCGCGGGTATCCGCTCCGGCCATATGCCTGGCGCGCGCAATCTGCCCTATTCGGCGCTGTCGGAAAATGGCGAGCTGCTGTCGAAGGACCGCCTGCGCAAGGCGATCGAGGAGGCCGGCATCGATCTGTCGAAACCTGTCGTCACCTCATGCGGCTCCGGCATTACCGCAGCGGTGGTGACGCTGGCGCTGGAAACACTTGGCCATACCAACAACAGGCTTTACGACGGCTCCTGGACGGAGTGGGGCGGGCTTTCCGACACGCCTGTCGTGACCGGCCCCGTTGTGATCGGCAAGGAATGAAGACGATGGAAAACGGCGCGCTGGAAGATATTGACGTCACGGTGACGTTTCTCGAGATGCATGTGCCGCCGGCCTATTCGCCGCCGGTGCCCTACAACCGTCAGATCGCGCTGCTGAAGACCAAGGACATTCCGCTGCATTTCTACCGCTATCTGATGGACCGGGTGGGGCGCAAATGGCACTGGGTCAATGTGCTGAGGCTGGATGACGACGAGCTTGCCGCCGGCATTCATCGCGAGGATCGCGACATCAGGGTCCTTTATCTCGACGGCGCACCCGCCGGCTTCTTCGATCTCAAGCCGCATCTGCCGGAAGAAGTCGAGCTCGCCTATTTCGGCATGATGGAACATGCGACGGGACAAGGCATCGGCCGCTGGTTCCTGGGTTCCGCGATCGCAGCCGCCTGGTCGCATGGTCCGAAGCGCGTGACGGTGCAGACCTGCACGCTCGATCATCCGGCGGCTCTGCCGCTTTACCAGAAGCTCGGCTTTGCACCGGTGGCGCAAAAGAAGGAAATCGTGCATCCGCTGCCTTTCGCCGAGCGCGCGGCCAGCGTCATGCGGCCCTAGCCGGAAGCTGACACCAGCTCGAATCTGAACCTGTCGTTCATCGGCCCTTCAGGCTGCTTTTGGCATGTTGCCCGCACCATCAATGCGGCCAAGGCCGAAGGAGACGAAGACATGCTGACCCGCCGTACACTTGCCGCCGCGCTGATCGCGGCGATTGCCATGCCAAGCCTGGCCGCAGCCCAGGCGACAACGCCTTCGGCCGCGACGATCGAGCGGAAGCTCGAGGCAGCACCGCGTGTGAAATTGCGGCCGAACGAGCGCGTCACCATCCGGGAATTCAAGCGGCGCCCGGATTTGCGCCGCATGGCCCGCTCGATCGATATCCAGTCGATCAACTTCGCCTTCGGTTCGGCGGCTATTGCCAACTCGCAATACGACAAGATCGAGACTATTGCCGACGCGCTGCGGCGAATCCTGCGCCGCGATCCCGGCGCCCGCGTGCTGATCGAGGGCCATACCGACGCCGTCGGCTCCTTCCAGTCGAACCAGGCCCTGTCCGAACAACGCGCCGCTTCGCTCAAGCGCACATTGGTGCGCGAATTTAGGGTGCCCGGCCATGCACTGGAAACCGTTGGTTACGGTGAGGAGTTTTTGCTGGTGCAGACGCAGAACGAAAACTGGCAGAATCGCCGGGTGACGCTGCGCCGCTT
>NZ_RZPB01000664.1:0-3357 GCF_003998535.1 Mesorhizobium sp. M7A.F.Ca.AU.002.02.1.1
ATCGTGTCGATCGCTGGCAAAAGAGATCCGCGTTCACGAAACATGGCGACAGTGGCACTCGCTATCGCGCCACCGTCGTCGGACGTCGTGGCCGCTTGAATTGCAGCCAGCAGCGCAGCTCTACGGTCTTGCCCCGTCGCGCTCCGCGCGGCCAGATAAACCATCAAGCGAGCAATATGATCGCGACGCGTTTCTTCACGGCGTGCATAGAGCGCAAACTTTCCAGCGTCGGCGCCAATCTGCTCAGCAACGTACTTTAGCATTGCGCGAGGCGGAGTTTAGTCGGTCGATAACACCCGGCCTGGATATCGCATCAGGCAGAGCTGAACGGCAAATCCGAACTGATTGTGTTCCCGTCTGCGAAGTCCAATCTCAAGCCTGTCAGCCGACGACAACGAATAGTGTCGGATGAGGCCGTCCTCATCGGTTGGTATATCGAAAAGTCTCTGTCGATCCTGAACCTTGAGAAGCCTCCGTTTACCCATCGCCCAACTCCATCCACGACCAATGTGCCGGGAGCGTCGTCGAGTCGGTCAGGCGAAGAAATCAAAACTGGTGCCCTGCGAGGGCAATCCACAGGGATCGGATGCTGCATAGCAGCACTACAGAAGAGTTCATGATCCTTTCGCCCTTAGCGTACGATTTCGCACTGCTCTTGTTCCGACCCCTTCTTCGTGTATTCGCGGCTCGGCCTCAACAACACGCTGACCGGCCTGGTGCTGGCGCACACGACGCTCGCCATCCCGTTCGTGATCATTGCCGTCAGCAACGGCTTGGCGAGCTTCGACATCAATCTGGAGCGCGCGGCGCGCAGCCTGGGCGCGTCGCCGGTGCGCGCCTTCCTGACCGTGACCTTGCCGCAGATTCGCATTTCCGTGATTTCGGGTATGCTGTTTGCCTTCATCACTTCCTTCGACGAAGTGGTCGTTTCGCCCTTCATCTCCAGTGGCGCGACCTCGACGCTGACCAAGCGCATGTTCGCCAACATACGCGACCAGGTCGACCCCACGGTGGCGGCGATCTCCTCGATGCTGGTGATCCTGTCGATTATCGTTCTGATCGCCGCCCAGTTCGTCCGTCGTCGTGACGGCAGCATCGCCGAGGATCATTAGCTCCCATGCTTGCCATCTTCGACGAGCGGCAACACTTGCATCGGCCGCTCACCCGCATTGCCGGCGGCGTGCTGAAACCGAACCCCGAGCAACCCGAAAGGATCACGGCGCTGCTTGCCGGCCTGCAAACGGCAGGCGTCGCCGTCCAGCCTCCCCGTGAACACGCGCTGGACGGCATCGCGGCAATCCATGATCGCGACTATCTCGCCTTCCTGCAGACCGGTTTCGAGACGTGGCGGGCAGTGCCAGGGAACGGTTCAGAACTGCGATCGAGCGTCCATCCCAGCCGGCATATGGGCCGCCTGCCAGAAGATTTGCTTGGCCGGGCGGGCTTCTACCAAGCCGACGCCAGCTGCGTGTTGGTCGAAGGCACTTGGGAAGCAGCGCGCGCCAGCGCCAACACGGCACTCGATGCCATGGTGCGGGTGCTGGCGGGAGAAAAGGCAATGTATGCGCTTTGCCGGCCGCCTGGCCACCACGCCTACCGCGATCAGGCAGCCGGCTTCTGCTACCTGAACAACACCGCGATCGCGGCCAACTGGGCCGCGTCAAAAGGCGCGCGTGTGGCAATCATCGACGTGGACGTGCACCACGGCAATGGCACTCAGGCCATTTTCTACCACAGATGCGATGTACTCACGGTATCGATGCACGGCGATCCGGCCTGGCTCTACCCTTACTACGCCGGATATGCCGATGAGGTCGGCGCCGGAGTTGGTGAAGGATACAATCTAAACCTGCCAGTGCCACTGATGAGTGGCAGCGAGGTCTATTTGGCTGCCGCGGCAAAAAGTTGCGACGCGGCGCGGCAATTCTCGCCGGATATCCTGGTTGTCGCTCTTGGTTTGGACGCCTCCCAAGCGGACCCCTTTGCCTGTATGGCTGTGGACGAAAGTGGGTTTCACCGAATGGGGAAAATGCTGGGGGCGCTGTCGCGACCGACCCTGATAGTTCAGGAGGGTGGTTATCCCTCTCCGACTCTTGAGCGTTCGCTCGCGGCATTCCTTAAGGGATTTATAGAGGGTCGTAGCTCCTGAGGGTCACCATTGGATGGCCGTTTCCGGCGTACAGCATCAGCTGGACAGTTTATGTGAGCGCTTGGTGTAGAGAGGTCATTCTCATCTACGCATAACCTTTTACTCGGTTCTTGTGCTTGTTCGACCATCACACCACGAAAAAATCCTCAATGCGCTCTTTGCCTCCAGCAGTGCCGGCAGGAGTTCCCGCTCCATCTCCGCGACCGAGAAACGGGCCGACTGGGTCGAGACGTTGATGGCCACGACCGTGCGTTCTGCCGGTCGACGATCGGCACGGCGACCGAGCGCAGGCCGAGTTCTAGTTCCTCATCGACGATGGCAAAGCCATCCGCTTTCGCCTCGCCGATGTCGCCGCCCAGCCGAACTCATCGGAACGGGTCGCGCCTGGCCGCGCGACGAGCCGACAATACCACGTGGCTGAAAGGCGAAACGGTCCGTCCGCATCAAACCCGCCGCTTGCCGGCGGCGGTCGCGCCATCGCCGACACCAGCCGCAAAATCGAAATCCCCATAGCCATCGACTGTGGCCCACGGGTTCCTTCCTCGGGGACTTTCGTACGCCTGCCGGCGCCCGAAACTCTTCACGCAAGCGGACGGGCGCTTCGGGCTGCGACCCTAAAGAGCGGACATTCCGGTTTGGCGTGGGCATCGTCGTGATTTTACCAAAGCGGGAAGTGTGCCGGCAGACTCGAACGATATGGCAGCGGCAATATTACTTCTACTCCGAACGATGGCGGTGACTGAACTGCACAACGATAGTCGCAAGATATCCACCGACACCGAAGAAGGCAAGAAGGCCGTCGCCGATCTCAAGGAAGGTCTGAAGACAAGACGCTGGGTGCATCCCTCTCGACCAGCCAGTTGACCTTCATTCAGCAGAATTTCGGCGATGTCGCGAGGTCAAGACCTGCAATTCCTCCGAACAGGTTCAGCTCGATCTCGAGAGCGGGCGACTAGACGGCCAGTTCGACAACATCGTGTTCGCGCGCGACCGCGCGTCGAAGAGCAATGGCGCGCTTGTGACCAGCGGACCGCTGCTGGTTGGCGGCATCATGGCAACCAATGTCTGCCTCGGCATCCGCAAGAACGAGCCGGAACTGCAGGCCCTTCTCAACAAGGCGCTCGCCGAGATGGTAGCCGACGGCACGTTGGCGGCCACGTCTCAAGAATGGTTCGGCGTCGACCTCAGCCCGAAAGGCTGAGAAGGCC
>NZ_RZPB01000665.1:0-3355 GCF_003998535.1 Mesorhizobium sp. M7A.F.Ca.AU.002.02.1.1
AGCTGAAGCCGTCGCCGCTGATCGAATGCAGGGTGATAAAGGTGTCGCCGAATTCGTCGTTGAAATAGGGGCCGAGCAGACCTTGTGGCAAGTCACCGGCAATGTCACCGACCTTCTTGCGCACCTGGTAGAACGCGTCGGTCATCTCGGCGGTGTTGGTGTCGCCCTTGATCTGCACGGTGATGATGGCGCTGCCGGCGCGGGTGAAGGAGCGCACGAAATCGAGATGCGGCGTCTCCTGCAGCTTGCGTTCGATCTTGTTGACGACCTGGTCTTCCATCTCCTGGATCGAGGAGCCCGGCCAGATCGCCTGGACGACCATGACCCGGAAGGTGAAATCGGGATCTTCCTTCTGGCCCATGCGCATCAGGCCGAGCGCGCCGGAAATGATGATCAGGCCGAACAGGAACCGCGCAATGGCGGGATGGCCGATTGCCCAGCGCGACAGGTTGAAGGGCCGCTTCTCTTCCGTGGAATTGGTCATCGACGCTGGTCCATCTATCTAGCGCAACAAAATCGAGGGTTCGTAGTGGCTTCCGGGCGGCAAGGCTCTCCCAGCGGAGAAGCACTCATCGCGGTGGGACGCGAAATCGATGTGGGGGTTACATCAATCGAGCGTCTCGGTCGGGCGCCTGCCGCCCGGAAACCAGCGGCTGCGGGAACGCGCAGCCGGTTGTCTGTCGTCAGCGCACCTGCTTGGCGTCGCCGTCCGCCGCGGATGCCGATTGCAGCGCCGTATCACCGGCGAGCTTCACCTTGAGGTTCTCGGTCATGAATTGCGTGCCGGCGGCGACCACGACATCGCCGGGTTTCAAACCCTCCGCGACACGCACGCCATCGGCGGCGAACTCGGCAACCTTGATCGGACGAGCATGAACGGTGTCGGCGCCACGATCGACGGTCCAGACGATCGATTGGGTGCCTTGCTCGGCCAGTGCGCTCAGGGGGATCGAGACCAGCTGCCGCTCATTGGCCGCCGTGGCTTCGATGCTGGCGGTCATGCCGAGCAGCACACGCGGATCGTTGGGCAGGCTGACGCGGACGGCAAAGGTGCGTGATTGCGGATCGGCGCTGCCGGCGACTTCGCGGACCTTGCCGTCGAGCGCCAGCGCATCGTCGGACCAGAAGCCCGCCTTGACCGCCTTGCCCGGCTTGAATTCGGCGATTTCCATTTCGGGGACGGCGATCAGCACTTCCTTTTCGCCGTCGACAGCGACAGTGACAACCGGCGTGCCGGAACCGACCACCTGGCCAACGTCGGCGCTGACCGTGGTGACGATGCCATCCCTGTCGGCCTTGAGATCGGTATAACCGACCTGGTTCTTCGCCTGAGCCAGTGTCGAAAGGGCGGAATCACGGGTGGCGACCGCTTGGTCATAGGTCAAGGTCGCCTGTTCGAGCTGTGATTTCGGGGCAAAATTCTTGGCAAAAAGCTGCTCGGCACGCTTGCGGGCGAGTTCCACGGTCTCGACCTGCCGCTCGGCGGCATCGAGCGCTGCCTGCGCGCTCTTGACCGAAAGGTCGTAGTCAATGGGATCGATGCGGGCGAGCACATCGCCCGAGGCCACATGCTGGCCGATATCGACGAGGCGCTCGGTGATCTTGCCATTGACGCGGAATGCCAGAGCGCTCTCGGTGCGGGCCCTCACCGACCCGGAATAGGAGAGCGTGCGGGTGTCATGTACCTTCGCGATCTCGACAACCTTGACCGGGCGGATGATATCCTTGACTTCGGTTTTTTCCTGGCTGCAGCCGGCAAGCCCGAGAGTGGCGGTGACAAGCAGCACCGGGCCTACAGCGGGCAACCTGCCGATGATTGAACTGAACGAAGACACGCGCGTACTCCCGAAATGGAGATGAATCGTTGAAACCGGCGCCCGGCGGGCGGAGGCTACTTCAAGGCCTTGATTGCATAGTCGACGAGGTCGTCAGGCATTGCCCGGTTGGTCTTGGCAAGGCATTGCGCCACCATCTGCGGATGACACAGGATGACGGTCGCGGCGCCGAAACAGCGAGACGCGATAACCGGATCCTGTTTTCTGAACTCACCGGCCTCGATCCCGTCACGAATGATTTCCGCGAACAGGTCGTGAATGCTGTCGACATGCTTGTCGATCACACCCCAATCCCGTTCGAGGGCGACGATGACCATCTCGTGGACCTTCTGGTCGTCGAGCATGACCTCCATCGTCATCTTGTATTGCGCATGCACGTAGCGCCGGAGCCGCTCCTCGGCGCTGATCGGCAGGCGCGAAATCTCGTAGGCCATCTTGTAGCTGGCGCCGAGCATCCGGCCGCAGACGGCCTGGTGGATTTCGACCTTGGAGGCGAAGAAACGGTAGATGTTGGCCGGCGACATGCCGAGCTCACGCGCAATGTCGGCGACATTGGTCTTGCCGTAGCCATAGTGCCGGAACAGGCGCTCGGCGCAATCGAGAATGCGCGTTACATTTTCCTGTCGGGCGGCTTCGGCGACTATGGTGGCGGCTTCGGACATGATCCTCTATCGATTTACGAGTGACGAATTTTGATTTTCATCACTCGTAAATCGAAAAGAAGGACCTGTCAATGCGGATTCGGTATACACGTACGAATGGTGACAGATGGTGACAGTGAGAAGGTGGAATCGACGATCGCCGTTAGCGGCTGGCCCTGATGAATTCGTCATCCTAGGGCGAAGCAAGGAGCGAAGCGACGCGGCGCAGACCCTAGGATCCATGCCGCGACGTTGGTCAAAGAGTGCGACGGATCAACAGGTTTACACCGGTCAGCGAGCTGTAGCCTGCAGCCGCCATTCTCGACTGTCGGAGCTCGGCCGCAAGGTGACGGCATGGATCCCTTGGGCTGCGGAGCAGCTCCAGGGTTTCCGCGACGTCGCTCGCGACTGCTACACCCTAGGATGACGAAGCCCGCGACAAATTGTCGAGGCGAAGCATGGGTGGCGATGCAGCTAAGCCCCCTTGGCCATCTCGCGTAGCCGGAATTTCTGGATCTTGCCGGTCGAGGTTTTCGGGATTTCGGCGAAGATGACCGCCTTCGGCACTTTGAACCGGGCAAGCAGCGCGCGGCAGTGATCGATGATCTCGGCTTCGGTCGCGACCTTGCCGGGTTTCAGCTCGACATAGGCAACAGGCACTTCGCCCCATTTGTCGTCGGGCCTGGCGACGACGCCGCAAGAGGCAACCGACGGGTGCTTGTAGAGCGCGTCCTCGACCTCGATAGAGGAAATGTTCTCGCCACCGGAGATGATGATGTCCTTGGAGCGGTCCTTGAGCTGGATGTAGCCATCGGGGTGCATGACGCCGAGATCGCCGGAATGGAACCAGCCGCCGGCGATCTCGGCGTCATGCACCCC
>NZ_RZPB01000666.1:0-3354 GCF_003998535.1 Mesorhizobium sp. M7A.F.Ca.AU.002.02.1.1
AACGCAGCGCGAGCGAGCCGCCGGGGCTGTTTGCCTGCGACGCCGGCAAGGATGCGGAGCATGCGGCGCTCGTCGTGTTCGCCGGCGGCTCGCTCGCGCTGCGTTGGCGCGACCTCGGCGAGGCGGAACTGCGTGCGGAGGTGACCGGCCGGCTGGAGGCAGCCCTTGGTCCGGATGCCGGTGACGTCATCGATTTCAGTTTGCGTGACTGGACAGGAGATCGCTGGAGCGGCGGCGCGTACAGCGATCTTATTGTCGATGTTACAGCGACAGACGCCGAGCGAACGATCCTTGCCGGCGCACCGCCGGTGTATCTCGCCTCTTCAGAACTCTCGCCATCGTTTCCGGGGTATGTCGAGGGCGCCATCATTGCCGGGCGCATCGCCGCGCACAAGATCATTGCCGAGCTTCAAGCTCCGGGCTGAGCCTGATCTTTTCGAAAGACTGTTCGGTAAGATCGGTCAAGTTGCGCCTCGAGCCTCGGCGCCGTCGAAGCCATGCCCGATTTTGCCCGACTTCGCCCGAAATGCTGTTTCGAATTCGTTACAGTGCCAATCCTTCGCCACCCCATCACCGTTACAAAGCGCGGATAAGTTCATTTCACCGCCAAAAGAAACTCAGCGAAGGGGAAGGTAATGCATGCAAAAATCCAGACGATCCGCGGCGAGAGCCGCCTTCAGGCTCCAGAGCGCAATGACCGCCGTCCGAAACTGGCGCTGCGCCAGCGGGCCAGCGACCACCCCATGGCGATGTTCATGGTGCTGGCTGCTTGCGCCTTCGTCGGCATGGCGTTCACGCCGACAATCGGGCCGGCCTTCGCTTCGTTGAATCCGCCGGCCAATCTCATCGACGGCGCGCAGACGACGACCAGGACCGCGCGTCTGCCGGTGCCGTTGACCGACTTCGCCTGCAAGGGCCAGGCCTGGGGTGCCGAGAGCATGGATTGCCTGCGCGCCATCGCCGAACAGTCCGGAACACACAAAAGCCGGGCGATCCGCATGATCGCCAATGCCGCGCCGTTGACCGGCACGCCGAATATTTTCTGATTTCCGTCGAAGCATGGTCCCGAAAACCGTTCCCGTTTTGTGGATCATGCTCTGACCTCCCCGAGCGCCCTCCAGTGCGCTCCTTTTGGCTCCCGCCCCCGGGAGCCTCTTTTTTTATCCTTTCAAGGCCGCCTGTTCGGCGATGGCGGAGAGCACGCTGCGCACATCCAGCGTGCTGAACGGCTTTTCCAGAATCTGCGGTCGCTGGTGCGCCGGCAAGGCTTCGATTTCGGCTTTGGCACCGATCAGGTCTCCGGTGACCAGCACGAAACGCCGCGCCAAATCGGGCTTTTCGGCGAGCAGCTCACGATAGATCGATATGCCGCTGACGCCGGGCATGCGCAGGTCCGAAAAAACGATGTCCGGCGGCATGTGGCCGCTCAAGGTGGCGGCGGCCGATTCCCAGACCGGCACGATCCGCGACTTGATGCCCATCAGTTCGAGGATGTCGGAGAGTGACCCGGCGACATCCGGCTCGTCGTCGATGATCAAGGCATGGCGCAGGCCGCTCGATCGCGGCTGGTTGTCGCCGGCGGTGGCGAGGCCGGCCACGATGGCCGGCAGCTGGACGACGAAACGCGCGCCTCTCGGGAGCACTTCCTCGAACCAGACATTGCCATTGTGCCGCTCGATGATCGATTTCGAGATCGACAGGCCGATGCCGGTGCCGACGCCGACCGGCTTGGTGGTGAAATAGGATTCGAAGATGCGGCCGCGGATCGCTTCCGGCACGCCGGGCCCATTGTCCTCGACCGAGAAGCAGGGATGATCCCGGTCGCTGCGGAACGTCCGCACCTTGATCAGCCGGTCGCCGGCAATGCCAGCCAAAGCGTGCTGGCTGTTGATGAGGAAATTGGCCGCCACCTGCGTCACATGGTCGGCGTCGGCCATGGCCAGCAGCGGGCCTGCGGCGAAATCGGTGTCGATGATGATGCCGCTTGAGCGCGCGCCATAGGCGGTCACTTCAAGTGCCGCCCGGATCACCTGGTTGAGGTCGGTCTCGGCTTGTGCCGCGGGATGGAGGCGGACCATCGACAGGAAGCTCTTGACGATGCGGCCGCAGCGCTCGGCGGCCGCGCGGACCTTTTCGGCGCGCACCTTGGTTTGCGGATCGGAGGCGAATTCGTGCAGCAGCGTCGATTGCGCCACAACCACGGCCAGCGGGTTGTTGAGCTCGTGCGACACACCGGCCAGCAACGAACCCATCGCCGCCATCTTCTCGTTCTGGTGCAGCTTCTCGCGTTGCCGGCCGATTTCCTCCTCGGCGCGCAATTTGTCGCGCAGGTCGCGGATGGAGCCGAAGATCAGGCGGCGGTCGGCAACCCGCATCTCGGTGGCCGTCAGCTCGATCGGGAACACTTCGCCGGCGGCATTCTGGGTCACCGTCTCGAGCCGCTGGCCGACCATCGGCGCGCCGCGGCCGGACATGTATTCGGCTCCTGAGGCATAGCCCTTGCGGTAGTAGATCGGCACGATCGTATCGAGCAGGTCCTTGCCGAGGATGTCGCTGCGCTGGAAGCCGAACATCTTCTCGGCGGCCGGATTGAATTCGATGATCGAGCCGGTCTCGTCGATGACGACAATGGCGTCGAGCGAGGCCTGCAGCATGGTGCGGCGAATGACCTCGCTGGCGTGGGCGTCGGAGGGCGAGCGCTCTATGGCGTCGCCGATGGCCAGCGCGATGATGTGCAGCGTCGCCTCTTCCTCGTCGGTCCATGCACGCTCGTTGATGCAGTCATTGACCGCCAGCGTGCCCCAGAGATGGCCGTGCGCGAAGACCGAGACCGAGAGGAACGATTTGATGTTCTGCTTCTCGAAATCGGTCCTCAGGAAGCCTTCGAGGTCGCGCGTATGACCGGCGAAGATCTTGCCTTGCCTCTCGTCCTCGGCAAGCCGCTCCAGCAGCGGGTCGGAATTGACGATCGATTGCATGATGACGGTCGGTGATGCCAGTTCGCCGCCGAAAAGAGGGTCGATCCAGTAGGCGGCGACGGATTGGGCGAAGCCCTGGCCAGGCAGTTCGCGCAAGCGAAACAGGATGCCGCGCTGGCAATCCATGGCCCGGCAGAGCGTTTCCAGTATGCCGTCCATCTCGCGCTGCCAGTCGCCGGCCTCGCGCAGCCGGCGAACGACGCGCACGGCCGCCATCGCCGCGCCCTGCCTGAACCCTTGCATATCGGTGCTTGCTGCTTCAGCGATCATCTTGTGCTGTCATTCCGGAGTCGCGCCAATTCGGCCGGCGAGCAACTACATCCTTCTGGCCCGGTGCTCAGTTGCCGTCGCCGGCCGGCAGCGAGAAGATATAGCC
>NZ_RZPB01000667.1:0-3347 GCF_003998535.1 Mesorhizobium sp. M7A.F.Ca.AU.002.02.1.1
GCCGCGGGAGTTCAGCTTGCTGGAAGTGCTGATGCGCGGCGAAGGCCGCGTCATCACCCGCACCATGCTTCTGGAGCGGGTCTGGGATTTTCATTTCGATCCCAGGACCAGCGTCGTCGAGACCCATATCAGCCGGCTGCGGGCCAAGGTCGACAAGCCCTTCGAAACCCAACTCATCCACACCGTCCGCAACACCGGCTACAGCCTGCACGCGCCATGACCGGAACCTGGTCCCGCCTGCTGCGCAGCACGCCATTCCGGCTTGCCCTGACCTTCGCCTTCCTGTTCGTGCTGGCCTTCGTCCTGTCTGGCGCCATCGTCTACCAGATGATGAGCGCCGATCTTGCCGAGCGGCTCGACGACACCATCAAGGAAACCTACGCGGTCGTCGCCGCGACCTATGCCGAGAACGATCTCAAGGAGCTGGTTGAGACCGTCGGCAGCCACTCCCTGCGCAGCCTCAAGAAGGAGCAGCTGTTTTCGTTGACCGACGCAACGGGCAATCGCCTGGCCGGCAACTTCACCGCGGCAGGGCTTCCCGACGGCTTCTCGATGTTCGACACCGAAATGCCCGGCGTGCCGCCCGGCGCCGAGTACCGCGCCTATTCCGGCCCGGTCGGCGGCAACACGCTGACCGTCGCCTTCAGCCTTTCCGAGACGGAGGAGCTGGAGAGGATCGTGCTGATGAGCTTTGGCTGGGGAACCCTGATCATCACCGGGCTGGCGGTCGCCGGCGGCGCCCTGCTCGCCTCGCGCGTCCAGCGCCGTCTCGACGGCATCGCCGCCACCATGGTGGATGTCTCGCATGGACGGCTGGACACCCGCATTCCGCTGACCGGCAAGGGCGACGACATCGACATCGTCTCCAGCCAGGTCAATGCCGCGCTCGACCGCCTGTCGGCGCTGGTCGAAGGCATGAAACAGGTCAGCGCCAACATCGCCCACGATCTGAAGACGCCGCTCAACCGGTTGCAGATGATCCTCGACACCGCGTCGGAAAAGAACCTGTCGGGCCGGAAAATCGCCGCTGAACTGGCGGAGGCGCATGCCGAGAGCCTGCAGATCAACGAGACCTTCGATGCCCTGCTGCGCATCGCGCAGATCGAGGCCGGCGCCCGCCGGGCGCGGTTCACCGATGTCGATCTGGGCGAGGTGCTGCAAACCATCGCCGAGATCTATGCCGATGTTGCCGAGGACGACGGAAAGTCGCTGTCGTTGGCGCAACCACAGGAAACGACGGACCGGATCCATGGCGATCGCGAGCTGCTGACGCAGATGTTCGCCAATCTGGTCGAGAACGCGTTGCGCCATTGTCCATCGGGCACGACGATAAAGCTGTCGGTGGCGCGCCAGGACGAACGCGTCGTTGCGGGCGTCGCCGACAACGGTCCCGGCATTCCGGCGGCAGAGCGCGAGAAAGTGTTCCAGCGGCTCTACCGGCTGGACCACAGCCGCTCGACATCAGGCAGCGGCCTCGGGCTCAGCCTTGTCCGGGCCATCGCCGATCTGCACGGCGCATCGATCACGCTCGAGGATTGCCGACCGGGACTTGCGGTGGTGGTGCGTTTTCCGCTGGCTACGGATTAGCCGGCGAAACGGCTGGTGCTGTTCAAGCCCAGCTTGGGTTGAGAGGTCCCCTCACCTATCTATCCGCGTCGACAGGATGATCGACGACAGCGTCCGCTCGACTCCATCCATGGCGCCGATCTGATCGAGCAGCATGTCGAGGTCGCGGATTGATGGCGCATCGACGATGACGATCATGTCGAAATTGCCGCTGACCGAATGCAGCGTCCTGACCGTCGCCAAACCGCGCAGGCCGCGCACCACCTTGTCGGCAAGCTTGGGCGTCACGGTGAGCAGCACATGCGCCCGCACCAGCCCCTGCTCATAATCCGGCGCCAGCCGCACGCCGTAGCCTGATATGATGCCGCGCTGCTCCAGCCGTTCGATCCGGCTCTGCACGGTTGTCCGCGAGACGCCAAGCCGCCGCGCCAGCTCGGCGGTCGAGGCGCGCGCATTCTCGCGCAGCAGCGAAAGCAGGGTCTGTTCGGCATCGCTGAGCATTTCGACGATTCTTCTCGGCGGACTGACCAATCAATGGGTTCGTTTCGTACAGAACCACGCTTCCTTTCGACGGGCAAGCTGCGAATCTGTGCTCACAACCAGTGAGGGATTTGTCATGAAGAAAATTGTCGTTGTCGGCGCCGGCAAGATCGGCTCGACCATTGCCGAGATGCTCGCCGCCACGGGAGATTATCAGGTCACGCTCGTCGACCGCTCGGCAGCACAGCTCGCAGCGGCCGAAGTCCCGGCCACGGTTGCGACGCTGGAGCTCGACATCGAAGCGTCCGGCACGCTTGAAGCCGCACTCGCCGGCAAATTCGCGGTGCTCAGCGCCGCTCCCTTCCATCTGACCACCCGCATCGCCGAGGCGGCGGCCAGTGCCGGCGTGCACTATCTCGACCTGACCGAGGACGTCGTCTCGACCCGCCGCGTCAAGGAATTGGCGCGTTCGGGCAGAAGCGCCTTCATTCCGCAATGCGGCCTGGCGCCGGGCTTCATCTCGATCGTCGCCAACGATCTCGCCAGCCGGTTCGATTCGCTGGAAAGCGTGCGCATGCGCGTCGGCGCCCTGCCGCAATACCCGTCCAACGCGCTGAACTACAATCTCACCTGGAGCACCGACGGCGTCATCAACGAATATTGCGAGCCCTGCGAGGCGATCGTCGAAGGCGAGCTGGTCGAGGTGCCGCCGCTGGAAGAGCGCGAGGAGTTCTCGCTCGACGGCGTCACCTACGAGGCATTCAACACCTCCGGCGGCCTCGGCACACTGGCCGAGACGCTGAAGGGCAAGGTGCGCACGCTCAACTACCGCACCATTCGCTACCCCGGCCACGCCGCGATCATGAAGGCGCTGCTCAACGACCTCGGCCTGCGCCATCGCCGCGACGTGCTGAAGGACATTTTTGAAAGCGCCCTGCCGGCGACATTGCAGGACGTCGTCATCGTCTTCGTCACCGTCTCCGGCCGCAAGAACGGCCGCCTGCTGCAGGAGACCTACGCCAACAAGGTCTATTCCCAGCGTATCGGCCAGGTGGTGCGCAGCGCCATCCAGATCACCACGGCGTCCGGCATCTGCGCCGTGCTCGACATGCTGGCCGACGGCAGCCTGCCGGCGACCGGCTTCATCAAGCAGGAAGACATCGCGCTGGACGCGTTTCTAGCCAACCGTTTTGGCCGCGCCTATGCCCAGCACGAAATGGTGAGTCGGCTGGCGGGGTGAAGCGGCGTGTCTCTCTTGTGGAGAGGCGGGCGGGACAGTGCCCCCCCTCTGGCCTGCCGGG
>NZ_RZPB01000668.1:0-3342 GCF_003998535.1 Mesorhizobium sp. M7A.F.Ca.AU.002.02.1.1
TTTCCGCGCCTATGGCGACAAGGGCGTTCTGGCGCTGATCTGCGATTCGACCAATGCGCTGCGCGAAGGCGAGTCGCCTTCGGAAGTGGCTGTGGGCGAGGGCCTCAAGGGCGTCATCCAGGCTGCCAAGGGCCGTGTCGCCGTCACCACGTTCTCCTCCAATGTCGGACGTATCGTCTCGATCGCCAAAGCGGCGCGCGATGCCGGACGCCAGTGCCTGGTGCTTGGCCGTTCGCTGAAGCGGGTCATCGATGTGGCCGGAGAACTCGGCTACATGGACGGTCTGCCGGAGTTCATCGCCGAGGAGGATTTTGGTTTCATCCCGCGCGAAAACCTGGTCATCATCTGCACCGGCAGCCAGGGCGAGCCGCTGGCCGCACTGGCCAAGCTGTCGCGCGAAGAGATGAAGTCGGTGTCGCTGACGGCAGGCGACACGGTGGTGTTTTCCTCGCGTACGATTCCCGGCAACGAGAAGGCGATCCTCGAGATCAAGAACCGTCTCATCGACCTCGGCGTCAAGATCATCGAGGACGGCGATGCGCTGGTGCATGTCTCCGGCCATCCGCGGCGCAGCGAATTGCGCAAGATGTATGAATGGGTGCGCCCGCAGATCGGCGTTCCCGTGCATGGCGAGGCGGCACATCTGGTGGCGCAGGGCTCGCTGATGTCGACATCGGGCATCGGCCAGGTGGCGCAGGTGCGCGACGGCGACATGCTCAGGCTTGCTCCCGGCCCAGCCACCATCATGGATCAGGTGCCGTTCGGCCGTATCTACAAGGATGGCAGACTGATCGGCACCGATCAGGCGATGGGCATCCGCGACCGGCGCAAATTGTCCTTTGCCGGCCACGTGGCGGTCAATGTCGTGCTGGACGACAAATATGAGCTTGCCGGCGACCCCGATCTGGTCGCCATCGGCGTCGCCGAGGCCGATGGCCGTGGCGAGTCGCTGGAAGATCTGATGATCGATGCGGCAATCGGCGCGGTGGACTCGATCCCCCGTCAGCGCCGAAAAGACCTCGACCTGGTGCAGGAAGCAGTGCGGCGCGCCGTGCGCGGCGCCGCCAACGAAGCCTGGGGCAAGAAGCCGCTGGTGACGGTGTTCGTCACTCGCTGAGGGGAGTGGGGCAGTAAGGGAGTAGGGCAGTAGGGATTTCGATACGAGGCAGGTCAGCTTTTCCCCTATTGCCATACTGCCCTATTGCCATACTGCCCTGAGGAAAACCTATGCTCGGACGTCTGAACCATGTCGCGCTTGCCGTGCCGGATCTGGCTGCTGCCGTAGCGGCCTACCGCAACACGCTCGGCGCGGAGGTTACGGCGCCGCAGGCACTGCCGGAGCACGGGGTGACGGTGGTGTTCGTCAATGTCGGCAACACCAAGGTCGAACTTCTGGAGCCTTTGGGCGAGGGATCGCCGATCGCCGCCTTCCTGGAGAAGAACCCCTCCGGCGGCATGCATCACCTTTGCTATGAGGTCGACGACATCCTGGCCGCGCGCGATCAGCTCAAGGCCGCCGGCGCCCGCGTGCTGGGCGACGGCAATCCGAAGATCGGCGCGCACGGCAAGCCGGTGCTGTTCCTGCATCCGAAGGATTTCTTCGGCACGCTGATCGAACTGGAGCAATCATGAGCTGGGTTTCGTTCACCGCCCTGTTTTTCGCGACCTGGTGGGTGGTGCTGTTCGCCGTGCTGCCGTTCAGCGTGAGGACGCAGGACGACGATCACGACGTGACGCTCGGCACGGTTCCGAGCGCGCCGCGTGGGCCTCACATGCTACGCGCCGTGATCCGCACCACCATCGCCACCGCGATCCTGATGGGCATTTTCTATGGCCTGACGCATGGGCTGGGATACAGCCTCAACGACATCCCGCACATCGTGCCGGAATTCAGCCAGACGCCGGCTAAATAGACTGTCCAGCGACGGCGTTTTCATATGTCGGACCGGGCGGGTTTCGGCGGGGAACGTCGTGCCGTTTTGCGGCCTGACGAGCGCTGACGCTGGGTAAGGTGGTTTGGCAACGCGTTGCGCTAAGCAGATGATTGCACAAAAAAAATGCAAGGCACGAGGCCTTGCAATTTAAACGCGTCCGATCTGTTTCCGGTTTCCGGCGGCAGCGAGTAACCGCGCCTAGATCGCATCCTCCCAAGACTTTGACCGCGTAGGAGAGCAGATTTTTTTCTGCCCTCTCGGTTATCGAGGTACATTAGCCTAAGGCGAATGAAAATGTCACGAAGAATTTTGCCTTGAAACGGGCATTCTCGTGCTGCACTGCACAATAGTGTGGCAGGCGTTGCTTGGCGAACGATCACCAAGACGCGCACAGTGACCGGGAGGCCTTGCAGCGCCATGGGTCTTCTGGACGGGCGAACGGCGGTGCGACGCTTCTGATCCCGGCTACCCATGTTTTTTGGAAATCGATTCCGCTTTTCGGGCCGAAGCGTCCGGGTTCCCATTCCGCCTTGAAATGGCTATGAAGCCGGGTCAAGCAAGCCAAAGTCGCGCCGATTCTGACGCGACCCTCCTCACTCACGGACCTGCCCATGCGTTTGTCGCGCTATTTCCTGCCGATCCTCAAAGAAAATCCGCGCGAGGCCGAGATCGTCTCGCACCGGCTGATGCTGCGCGCCGGCATGATCCGCCAGCAGGGGCAGGGCAGTTTCTCGTGGCTGCCGCTCGGCAAGCGGGTGCTGGACAAGGTATGCCGCATCATCCGCGAGGAGCAGGATCGCGCCGGTGCGCTGGAAATCCTGATGCCGACCATCCAGTCGGCCGATCTGTGGCGCGAAAGCGGCCGCTATGACGACTACGGCAAGGAGATGCTGCGCATCAAGGACCGGCAGGACCGCGACATGCTCTACGGCCCCACCAATGAGGAAGTGGTCACCGAGATCGTCCGCGCCTATGTGAAGTCCTACAAGGACCTGCCGCTCAATCTCTACCACATCCAGTGGAAGTTCCGCGACGAAGTGCGGCCGCGCTTCGGCGTCATGCGGTCGCGCGAGTTCCTGATGAAGGACGCCTATTCCTTCGACCTCGACTTCGAAGGCGCCAAGGCGGCCTACAACAGGATGTTCGTGTCCTATCTCCGGACTTTTACGCGCATGGGGCTGCAGGCTATACCGATGCGGGCCGACACCGGGCCGATCGGCGGCGATCTCAGCCATGAATTCATCATCCTGGCCGACACCGGCGAGAGCCAGGTCTACTGCCACCGCGACTATCTTGCGCTCGATGTGCCCGGCGCCAACACCGATTTTGCCAACGACACCGAGATCGCCGACATCGTCAAAACATGGACGACGCCCTACGCCGCCACCGACGAGATGCATGACGAGGC
>NZ_RZPB01000669.1:0-3338 GCF_003998535.1 Mesorhizobium sp. M7A.F.Ca.AU.002.02.1.1
CATGCACTGCATCTCGGCCGGACGGAAGCCGGCATGGGCTCGAAAGGCATCGTCGCTTCGTCGGCCGCCATGGGCATCCTGCTGCAGCAAGGCATCGGCGACACCATCCGCATCTCGCTGACGCCGGAGCCGAATGGCGACCGCACGCGCGAGGTGCAGGTTTCGCAGGAATTGCTGCAGACGATGGGGTTCAGGCAGTTCGTGCCGATCGTCGCCGCGTGTCCCGGCTGCGGCCGCACGACCTCGACCGTGTTCCAGGAGCTCGCTCAGAACATCCAGGCAGATCTCAGGAAGAACATGCCGGTGTGGCGCGACAAATATCCCGGCGTCGAGAACCTCAAGGTCGCGGTGATGGGTTGCATCGTCAACGGCCCGGGCGAGTCCAAGCATGCCGATATCGGCATTTCGCTGCCCGGCACCGGCGAGACGCCGACGGCGCCTGTCTTCGTCGACGGCAAGAAGGCGGCGACGCTGCGCGGACCGTCGATCGCGGCGGATTTCGAGAAAATGGTCGCCGACTATATCGAACAGCGGTTCGGTCGCGGCGGCAAGGCCGCGGCAGAGTAGGTCAAATGCAGCGTTTCCTGTGGGCGACGCTGGTCCTGCTGTGTGGGCTAGTCTGGTCGACACTGGCTCAGGCCGATCCGCCGCAATCCGCCAAGCAACGGCTTATCGACAAGGTCTGCAACCTGATCCAGGCGCATGCCGACCAGAATGGTTTGCCCAGGGATTTCTTCGCCCGGCTGATCTGGAAGGAGAGCCGTTTCGATCCCAACGCCGTCAGTCCCGTCGGCGCCGAAGGCATTGCCCAGTTCATGCCGGGAACCGCCAAGATGCGCGGGCTTGCCAATTCCTTCGACATCAATCAGGCGATCCCGGCTTCGGCGAAATATCTCGCCGAAATGAAAACCGGCTACGGCAATCTCGGCCTGGCGGCCGCCGCCTACAATGCCGGCGAGAGCCGGGTGTCGCGCTGGCTCAGTTCCGGCGGTTTCCTGCCGATGGAAACCGAAAGCTATGTCTTCGACATCATGGGCGAACCAGCCGACAAGTTCACCGACCGAGCCTATGCCGGAAGGGTCGAACCGCTCGACGCTAAGGCGGATTTTGCCGTCGCTTGCCGAAAACTGCCGGTGATCATGTCGCGGACCGTGGCGATGGCCTCGATCAACGTAAAGCCGTGGGGCATCCAGGTGGCCGGCAATTTCCGCCGCAGTGCCGCGATCAACCAGTGGCTCAGGATAAGGAGCCGGTTCCCGGCCCTGCTCAACGGGCACGATCCAGTGGTCAGCCGGGTGCGCACGCCGATCGGCCGGCGGGGTATCTATGCGGTCAGGATCGGTGTCGACCACCGCGCCGATGCAAACGTCATCTGCCAGAAATTGCAAAGCATCGGTGGGGCATGCGTGGTGGTGCGCAACCGGTGATTTGACCCCTGCCGGCAGGGTATTTTGTCTGAGAGAGGCATTTAGAAAGCGACAGCCGTGACGTCGCATCCACCAAGGATTTCAGCTATGGCGGCGGTCATCTTACCAGGAGCGACAGCCCCTGCCTTTGACAAGCCGCGTGGGCACAACATGTTCGATGGATACATTATCTGCGGCACACCGAGGACCGGAAGCACGCTGCTGTGCAAGCTCCTGGCGTCCACCAAGACCGCCGGCGATCCACATTCGTTTTATCGGCGCCAGGACGTGGTGGAGTGGGCCGAAGAGTGGAAGCTGCTCGATCGCGCCGCGATGAGCGAGCGCGAATTCGATGCCGCTTACCTCAATGCTACGATCGCCGCTGGCAAGGGTGGGACCGGCCTCTTCGGTCTCCGCTTGATGCGCGAAAATCTGGATGAGCTTTCGGCGATCCTCGGCCGGATTTTCCCAAAACTGTCATCCGACAGAGCACGGTTCGAAAGAGCATTCGGCAATGTTCTCTACATACACCTCTCGCGGGAGGACAAGCTTGCGCAGGCTGTCTCCCTGATCAAGGCAGAGCAGACCGGTCTTTGGCATATCGCTCCCGACGGCACCGAGATCGAAAGGGTCGCACCGCCGAAAGAGCCCCAATATGATTTCGAGCGGATCAGGCGTGAGGTCGAGGTACTCGAGACCTATGATGCGGCATGGAACATTTGGTTCGCTGAGCAAGGCATAACCCCGCTTCGGGTTGG
Source organism: Mesorhizobium sp. M7A.F.Ca.AU.002.02.1.1 (assembly GCF_003998535.1). Classification (NCBI taxonomy): domain Bacteria; kingdom Pseudomonadati; phylum Pseudomonadota; class Alphaproteobacteria; order Hyphomicrobiales; family Phyllobacteriaceae; genus Mesorhizobium; species Mesorhizobium sp. M7A.F.Ca.AU.002.02.1.1. Next base: position 2,165 of record NZ_RZPB01000669.1, read on the forward strand.
CTACGAGCGCCTTTCGAGCAATCCGGCGGCGACGTTGCTAGGCATCTGTGAAGTCTTGGATGTCCAAGCACCAGACGCCGAAGATGTAAGGCCCGGCGTCGCAAAGCTCTCCGACGACACCAGCCTCGACTGGATGCGCCGCTATCGCCTCGACGCAGCCGCCTGATGCATCGATGGAGGCAGGCTAGGCCGTCTTGGCCACCACGGTCTCGCTGAGCCAGGTGCCGATCTTGGTGCCCAGTCGGTCGGGCGAAACGGGCTTCGGCAGATAGTCGTCCATGCCCGATTCGATGCACTTGTCGCGATCGCCCTTCAGCGCATGCGCGGTGACGCCGATGATCGGAATGTGGGTGCCCGTCGAGGTCTCCATGGCCCGGATCGCGCGGGTCGCTTCGTAGCCATTCATCTCCGGCATCGAGACGTCCATCAGGATCAGCTTGGGGCGCAGCGCCCGGTACATCTCGACCGCCGTGCGGCCGTTGCCGGCGATGCGGTAGCTCAAGCCCAAGCCATTGAGGATCTGGCCGAAGACCAGCTGGTTCACGTCGTTGTCCTCGGCAATCAGGATGTCGATCGGTCCGTTCGGCGTGGTTGTCGATTCCGGTGCTGCCGCGACTGGCAGCGCCGGGCCGCGGATGACGGTAAAGGCAGGCGGCGCTGCCGGGGGAGCCTGGACGATCGGTTCGCGGACAAACTGCGCCTTGCCGACCTGCGAACGGGCCTTCTGCACGACCGAAATAACGGTGCCGAGCAGGACCGCAGAGCGCGCCGGCTTCGTCAAATGCGCGGCAATGCCGAAGTCGATGATCATCTTGCCGAAATCGACCTGGTCGACCGAGGTCAGCAACACCACCGGGATGGAGGACAGCCGGCTGTCGGAAGCAATTGCCCTGGCGACGTCGGCGCCGTTCATGCCGGGCATCTGGTAGTCGAGGATGATGCAGTCGACGGCGGCGCCCAACTGAAAGGCGCGATCGAGGAAGGCCAGGCCGACGGCGCCGCTTTCGGCGGCGGCACAGTCGAAGCTCCAGCTTCTGAGCTGCTCGAGCAGGATTTCGCGGTTGACCGGATTGTCATCGATGACCAGCACGCGCGCGCGGGTGACGTCGACCGGCACGATCTCGTCGAGCGCCGCGGCCTGATGCGCGGGCAGCGGCACCGCGAACCAGAGAGC
>NZ_RZPB01000066.1:0-14626 GCF_003998535.1 Mesorhizobium sp. M7A.F.Ca.AU.002.02.1.1
GGCTCACCGGTATCGGCAACTGGACGTTCTTCCTCGCCTTTTCCTTCTTCCGGCTGGCTGCCATCTGCCAGGGCGTCTTCAAGCGGGCGCTGGACGGCAACGCCTCCAATCCCGAGAAGGCGAAAACCTATGGCGAGGCGGTGAAACTGCTTTCGTGTCTTGCCGCAGAACTGATCGACAGGGAGGCGTGATGGGCCATTTCGAGAGAGGAACGGTGCTGATCACGGGGCTGCCAAAATTCGAAAAGCGTCGGCACGATCCGAAGCATACCGTTTGGGAACTTCCCGTGCCCTTGTCCGTTTCCGTACAGCGTATATAATTTAGCCAGCCACCAACCCAACCGAAGGCACCAGATCTTGCCGCAGAGCGTCCAGACACGCCGCGAGAAACAAAAAGCAGAACTGCGCTCCGAATTGCTCGAGGCCGCGCATAAGCTTGTCCAGGAAGAGGGCTATGAGGGCCTGACCATCCGCAAGCTGGCCAAGCGGGTCGGCTACGCCCCGATGTCCGTTTATTCCTACTTCGCCGACAAGCAGGACATCCTGTTCGCTCTGGCCGAGGACGCATTCGAGACGCTTGCTCGCCGCATCGAGGAGCATCCGTCCGATGATCCGATCGCAGCCTTGCAGGCGGTGATGACGGAATATGCCGCCTTCGGGCTCGGCAATCCCAACGAATACCGCACCGTATTCATGACCGAAAAGACCAAGCTGCCGGAAGGCAGGAGCTACGACGACATGGAAGAGAGCAACCCGGCGATGAAGGCGCTGATCAGCCGGGTCGAGGCCTGCGTTGCCGCCGGAAAATTGCAGGGCGATCCGCGCGCCATCGCCACCATGCTGTGGGCGGTTGGCCACGGCACGATCTCGCTGCTCATCACCTTTCCATTCTACCCCTTCGGCGACCCGCAGGCCTTCGTGAAGCGGATGTGCGATTTCACGCTCGCCACGCTCAGCACGCAAAACGTCCCGCCATTGACCGAGACACCGGTCAACTGCTGACCTTTCATTTCCATATTTTCTCTCCGCCCCAGCCAGACCCTGGGGGGATTTCTTGGTTAACGAAAAATTTATCGTACGCGTACGGTTTTCCCTTGAATTCCCAATCGACGGCGTATATGTACAGTCTATCGTACATGTACGAGAAAAATTCACCCGTCGGTACGAATTGAATTCGACCCGGAAACCGGAGACTGACAATGAAAAAGACACTCCTCACCCTCGCCGCCGTGCTGGCACTTTCGGGCTCGGCTTTCGCCGCCAACACCACCCATCCGGTCAAGCATGCGCCGGTGGCGGCCTGCGTTGACACCAAGACCAACCTGAAGCTCGATTGCGCTTCGACCGGTTCGGTCGAGAAGAAGGGTGCCACGGAAAACACCGCTGAAGGCAAGGGCCCGCGGCTCGGCATCAGCATCAATCCGTGGATTGTGCCGAGCGCATTCTGATATCAGCAAAGATCACGTCTGGCCGGCACAAGTCGGCCAGCTTCAAGCGACCGAAATCGGCAGCTTCGCCGCTGAACTTTCAAAGGCTGCGTCGATCAGCTTCTGCATGTCGGCGGCGCGCCGGAACGACGGATCGCCATTCCGGCCTGCATCCAGCGCATCGGCAAAGCGTCGCGCATTGCGCTTGACACTGGGCAGATCCAAAGTCCGCCAGCGCTGAAGATCGACATCCCCGCCGAGGCAGGCCGACAGGCTCGATGCCTTGCCGTCGGTCTCGACCTTGATGGCGCCCTGGGTGCCGTGCAGGGCCAGCGACAGATCGTTGGCGTGACCGGTCATGTAGCGGCTCGCCACGATCGTGGCGAGCGCGCCGCAATCGAGCCGCGCCGTCATTGCCACGCTGTCATTGGCGTCCAGCACATAGTCGCCGATGCGCTCGCCCTCGGCCTTCGGAAACGTCACCAGATCGGCATGCAGGCTGACGATATCCTGGCCGGCGCCATAGGTGGCGAAATCCAGGATATGGATGCCGACATCGCCCAGCACGCCGGTCGAACCGTGCCGGCTGGACAAGCGCCACAGCCATTTGTCCTCGACCCGCCAGTCACCCCATGATTTGCTGACCAGCCAGCTTTGCCGGTAGCTCGCCTCGACATGGCGCAATGCGCCGATCTCGCCGGCCTGAACCATGCGCCGCGCCTCGTGGATCGCCGGTGAGTTGCGATAGGTGAGGTTGACCATGTTGATCACCCCGGCAGCCTCGGCCGCTTCGGTCATAGCAAGTGCGTCGGCATGATTCGGCGCCAGCGGCTTTTCGCAAAACACATGTTTTCCTACGCCGAGCAGCGCCAGCGTCGTCGCCCTATGGGCACCATCCGGCGTCGCGTTGATGGCGGCATCGAACTGGCCCCAGGCGATCGCCGCCTCCAGGCTCTCGAAAGAATCGCCGATCTTGCTGGCCGCGGCGAACGCCGCAGCGCGACCGGGCACCTGGTCGACACAGGCGACGATGCTGCAGCCGGGAATCCCGGCAAACTCCTCGACATGATGCCCGGCGATACCGCCGGTGCCGAGCAGAAGAATTCGATGCATTAGCCCCAAGCCCCCAAAATCAACTCACGCCTTGGGCAACTCAGGCCCGATCAGCTCAGGCCGCCCCAATCAGCTCAGGCCCTTGTCGCCATCGGCATGCAGGCGCAGCCCCTTCTGCACGATCTTCTCCTTGGCCGCATCCGTCGGCACGTTCGGCGCATTGGTGATGCCGGACCAGGCCGGCGCCGGATTGTGCGCCCAATGGACGGCGTTGCGCAGCACCTGCTGCACGCCCTCATTGTGATAGATCGGATAGGTTTCGTGGCCGGGCGAGAAGTAGAAGATCCGTCCCGCGCCGCGCTGGTAGGTCAGCCCTGACCGGAACACCTCGCCGCCCTCGTACCAGGAGACGAACACCGTCTCCAGCGGCTCCGGCACCGCGAACGGCTCGCCATACATTTCGGTCTCGCCGATCTCCAGGCACTCGCCAATGCCTTGCGCGATCGGGTGGCCGCGGTTGATCGCCCAGACGCGCTCGCGCTCGCCCGCCTCGCGCCATTTCAGCGAACAGGGCGTGCCCATCAGCCGCTTGAAGATCTTCGAGTAGTGGCCGGAATGGAGCACGATCAGGCCCATCCCTTCCCAGACCCGCTTCTGCACCCGCTCGACGATCTCGTCCTTGACCTCGCCATGCGCCGCGTGGCCCCACCACAAAAGCACGTCGGTGGCCGCCAGGCGCTTTTCGCTCAGGCCGTGCTCGGGCTCCTGCAAGGTGGCGGTGGCCGCCTCGATGCCCTTGTCCTGGTTGAGCGCGGCGGCGATGGTGCCGTGCATCCCCAAGGGATAGAGTTCGCGCACGGCTTCATTGGTCTGCTCGTGGACGTTCTCGCCCCAAACGATCGCTTTTGTCGGCATTTTCATCTCCCAAAGCGCTTTAAATAGCACGCCCAAGGAGATTGAGAAGGTCCGATGCGATCTGGCCCGATGGAATACTAGGTCTTGCGCTTCTTGCGCCCCGGCACGGTCTTGGCCTTGCCCGGTTTCGCCGGTGCGCCGGGGATGGCGGTTCCGGTAATGGATACCGGATCGCTGGCCGGGAACGTGTCTTCGAGGCCTTCCTCGAGTTCCTCTTCGGCGCTCGGGGCTTCATGTCGCTCATGTTCGAGCGAGCGGACGGCCGATGTCTTTTTGACCGGCGACTTCGGCGCGGAATTCGACGGCATCGGCATTTCTCCCTCGGCGTGCGGATGCAGAACGAGCGTGCCCTGCAAAACGTTCCGAGTTCAGACCGCCGCGTCGCGCGATCCCTCGGACAGGAAAGTAAAGACATAGTCCGAGAAGGAACGCCAGCATTCGACCCGGAAGGCATCGGCGGCTGTGCGCAACAGCACGATCTCGGTCTTGCCCAGGATGGTGCGCGACGCCGCGCCCACCGGGAAGGCGTCGAGCGACAGATCCTGCGGGCAGCCCGCATTGATCGTCGCCGCTGCCCCCGCGCCCGTCACTGATATCGCGATGTTGCGATGCGAGATGCCGACCGCCGAGTGCAAAGCGGCAACCCCGGCGCAATCGGCCAGCGGATCGTTGCCGGCTTCATCGATGACAAGCCATTCGTCGGGGCCGAGCCACAAGGCGGTGCGCCCGCCCTTCGAGGAGGATGTCTTCGGCTTTTTCGGCAAGGTCACGCCGAGCGCCTTCGAAAGCGCTGCGGCCGAAGCCTCCGGCGCACGCAGCGAAATGCGCTCGGCCGGCGGCAGCACCTCGACCTTGACGGCGGCAGCAGTGGTGCTGCGTCCAGCCAGCGCCGGACGGCGCTCGACCGAAGGCGATGCAGCCGGAGCCGTCTTCCTTGCAGCGGCCTTAGCCATTGAGGCGCCCTCCCGTCTCGTCGAAGAACACCATGCCGGTAACCTCCACTTCGATCACCCCGTTCGGCATCGGCACGTAGAGCGTGTCGCCCATCCGGTCGCGGCCGCCGGCGACCAGCGCCAGCGCGATCGAGCGGCCGCAATTTTCCGACCAGTAGCTCGAGGTGACGTGACCGATCATCTTCATCGGGATCGCCTGCTTGGGGTCGGCGACGATCTGCGCGCCTTCCTCCAGCACCACCTTTGGGTCTTTCGTTTTCAAGCCGACCAGTTGCTTGCGGCCCTTGGCGACCAGGTCGGGCCGCGCCATGCCCCTGATACCGACGAAGTCGGTCTTCTTCTTGCCGACCGCCCAGTCGAGACCGGCATCGTTCGGCGTCACCGTGCCGTCAGTGTCCTGGCCGACGATGATGTAGCCCTTTTCGGCGCGCAGCACGTGCATCGCCTCGGTGCCGTAGGCGGCGGCGCCATGCTTCTGGCCTTCGGCCCAAAGCGCTTCCCAGACCGCCTGGCCATAGTCGGCAGGCACGTTGACCTCGAAGCCCCGCTCGCCGGTGAACGACATGCGGAACAACCTCGTCGGCACGCCGCAGATCTTGCCTTCGCGCACCGACATATGCGGCAGCGCCTCGTCCGACATGTCGATGCCTTCGACCAGCGACGCGATGATGTCGCGGGATTTTGGTCCCTGCACGGCGATGACAGCCCATTGTTCGGTGATCGAGGTCAGCCAGACATTGAGATGCGGGAACTCGGTCTGGAGATAGTCCTCCATGTGGTTCATGACACGCGGCGCGCCGCCGGTCGTCGTCGTCACATGGAAACGGTCGGGCGCCAGCCTGCCGACGACGCCGTCATCATAGATGAAACCGTCCTCGCGCAGCATGATGCCATAGCGGCAGCGGCCGGGTTCCAGCTTCTCCCAAGGGTTGGTGTAGAGCAGCTCCATGAATTTGGCCGCATCCGGCCCGACCACTTCGATCTTGCCCAGTGTCGAGGCATCGAACAGGCCGGCAGTCTTGCGCACGGCGACGCATTCGCGGTCGACAGCAGCATGCATGTCCTCGCCCGCCTTGGGGAAATACCAGGCGCGCTTCCACTGGCCGACATCCTCGAACACCGCGCCTTGCGCCTCGGCCCAGGGATGGATCGCCGTTTTACGCGTCGGGTCGAACAGCGGCCCGCGCGCATGGCTGACGATGGCGCCGAAGGTCACCGGCGTATAGGGCGCCCGGAACGTGGTCAGGCCGACCTCCGGGATCGGCTTTCCCAGCATCTCGGCGGCAATCGCCAGGCCGTGCATGTTGGAGGTCTTGCCCTGATCGGTGGCCATGCCGTTGGTGGTGAAGCGCTTGACGTGCTCGATCGAGCGCATGCCTTCGTGCACCGCCTGGCGGATATCCTTGGCGGTGACGTCGTTCTGGAAGTCGACAAACGCCTTCACCGTGGTGTCCGGCCCGGCGCCAGGAGCCGCACCCAGCATGCCGCGCGACCAGCTCTCCGAGGTGTCGACCTTCGGCTTCGTACCCTTGGCGGTTTTCGCGCCCGCATCCCTGGCCGCTTTGGCGCCCGCGGCATAGGCCTCGTCGACCGTCGCCGATAGGCCGTCGGTACCATTGCAGGCGCCGACAGAGACACAATCCTGCGCATAGGTGCCCGGCACGAAGCGCTTGGTCTCGTCGTTGAAGGCGACCTTGCCGCGCGACTGCGAGAACAGATGCACCGACGGCGTCCAGCCGGCCGACATCAGGATCGCGTCGACTGGAATGATGCGTTCGCCGCCGCCATTCTTCGGCTGCACCGTCATCGAGGAAACGCGCAGCTTGCCGCCGGCGCGGATCACCGCGCGGCCGAAATTGACCTCGATGCCGAGCGCCCTCGCCTCGTCGATCACCGGTCCGGTCGGATTGTCGCGCAGATCGACGATCGCCGCCACGTTGACGCCGGCCTTCTTCAGGTCGATCGCCGCTGCATAGGCGGAATCATTGGCGGTGTAGACGCCGACATTCCTGCCGACCGCGACGCCATAGTGGTTGAGATAGGTGCGCGCGGCACCCGCCAGCATGATGCCCGGGCGGTCGTTGTCGGCGAACACCATGTGGCGCTCGATGGCGCCCGAGGCCAGCACCACGCGCTTGGCCCTGACTTGCCACAGCCGCTCGCGCGCCAGATCGTGGCCGGGAGCCTTCAGATGATCGCTGACACGCTCGACCAGGCCGACGAAATTCTGCGCGTAATAGCCAAACGCCGTCGTGCGCGGGAGCACGCGGACATTGTCCATCGCGGCGAGCTTCGCCACGGCAGCTTGCGCCCAGGCAAAGCCGTCCTGGCCGTCGATTTTCGCGCCGCTCTCGAAACGCAGGCTGCCGCCGAACTCGGCCTGCTCGTCGGCGAGGATGACCCGCACGCCGGTCTCCGCCGCTGCCAATGCCGCAGCGATGCCCGCCGCACCGCCGCCCAGCACCAGCACGTCGCAATGCGCATAGCGTGACGAATAATGGTCGGGATCGGGCTGGTCCGGGGAAACTCCAAGACCGGCCGCGGCGCGGATCTTGGGCTCGTACAGGCTCTTCCATGCCGCCTTCGGCCACATGAAGGTCTTGTAGTAGAAGCCGGCCGAAAACATCGGCGACGCGATGTCGTTGACCGCACCGACGTCGAAGGACAGCGACGGCCAGCGGTTCTGCGACTGCGCCTCGAGCCCGTCATAAAGCTCCTGCACAGTCGCGCGCACGTTCGGCGTCTTGCGTGCCGCGTCGCGCCTGATTTCGACCAGCGCGTTCGGCTCCTCGGCGCCCGCCGACAGGATGCCGCGCGGACGGTGGTACTTGAACGAACGGCCGACCAGATGGACGCCATTGGCGAGCAGCGCCGAGGCCAGCGTGTCGCCCTCGATGCCGGCATAGGACTGGCCATCGAAGCTGAAACGCGCGGTCTTGGCTTGGCTGAAGCGGCCGGCGCCGGAAATGCGGTACGACGCGCCGCTCATTTGCCAACTCCTGGCAGCTTGGAGGGTTTGGGTTCGCCGGCCTTGTAGGTCATGACGAACCTGTCGGTGACGGTGTCGCGCACGGCGTTGAAGAAACGCGCGCAGCCATGCATGTGCCGCCACCGCTCATAGATGATGCCCTTGGGGTTGGAGCGGATGAAGAAGAACTTTTCGAAATCGTCGTCGCTCTCGCCGGCCATATTGGCCGAGCGCGCGATATGCGCCTCGCCGGCGTTGCGGAACTCGAGTTCCGGACGCTCTTCCTCGCAATAGGGGCAGCGGATGAGAAGCATTTGTTCGTTCCTACAATTCGCCGTGGCCGACGCGGGCGCCCGCCGGTTGATCGCAAAGCTTCTGTCCCAGGGTCGCGAACGGCGCGACGAGCCGGATGCGTTCCTCCACGCTTGCAGCGGGACGAAACAGATCGCGCGACGCCATGTTGCCGAGAGTGAGTTGCATCGGATCGGTGGTGACGATGACTTGACGCGGCTGGAATGTCTCGTCTTCGTCAAGCCCTTCGGGACGTCCCTCGAAGAACATCACCACCCGCTGGCCGCCGCTCCAGACGCAGGCCAGCGTGCCGTCGTCGACCGAAAACGGCCAGACGGTCTCGTTGCCGGTGCGGCTGATCGGTTGCGTGCGCACTTCGTCAGCCGACGGAAAATGGAACATGCCCCGTTCCCCCGCCAGCACGTGTTCCCCCGCCAGAATCAGCGGCATCGCGACAGCCATCCCAGCCATCATCAGTGCGCCACCGCCGCCGCCGCCGCCTCGTCGATGAGCCGGCCGGTGCGGAAGCGCTCGATGGTGAAGGGCGCATTGATCGGATGCGGATCGTCTTTGGCGATGGTGTGGGCAAAGACATGGCCCGAGCCCGGCGTCGCCTTGAAGCCGCCCGTGCCCCAGCCACAATTGACATAAAGCCCGGGCACCGGCGTCTTGGCCAGGATCGGCGAGCGGTCGGGCGTGACGTCGACGATGCCGCCCCACGAGCGCAGCATCTTCATGCGCGTGAAGATCGGGAACATCTCGCAGATGGCGTCCAGCGTGTGCTGCAATATGTGCAGGCCGCCGGTCTGCGAATAGGAGACATACTGGTCGGTGCCGGCGCCGATCACCAGCTCGCCCTTGTCGGACTGCGAGATATAGGCGTGCACCGTGTTCGACATGACCACGCAGGGCACCACCGGCTTGACCGGTTCCGACACCAGCGCCTGCAATGGATAACTCTCCAGCGGCATGCGCACGCCGGCCATGTTCATGATCACTGAGGAATGGCCGGCGGCAACGACGCCGACCTTCTTGGCACCGATGAAGCCGCGCGTCGTGTCGACGCCCAAAACCGCGCCATTGGCCGCCCGCTTGACCCCGGTGACCTCGCAATTCTGAATGATATGGACGCCGCGCGCCGAGGCGCCGCGCGCATAGCCCCAGGCAACCGCATCGTGGCGCGCCGTGCCGCCGCGCCGCTGCAGCGCCGCACCGACCACCGGATAGCGCGCATCCCTGGAGGTGTTGAGCGGCGGGCAGAATTCCTTCGCCTGCTCCGGCGTCAGCCACTCATTGTCGATACCGTTCAGCCGGTTGGCGTGCACGTGGCGCTTCAGCACCTGCACGTCGTGCACATTGTGCGCGAGCATCATGACGCCGCGCGCCGAATACATGACGTTGTAGTTGAGCTCCTGGCTCAGCCCATCCCACAGCTTCAGTGCATGGTCGTAGATGCCGGCGCTCTCGTCATAGAGATAGTTGGAGCGGATGATGGTGGTGTTGCGGCCTGTGTTGCCGCCGCCGAGCCAGCCCCTTTCCAGCACCGCGACATTGGTGATGCCGTGAACCGTGGCGAGGTAATAGGCGGTGGCCAGGCCATGGCCGCCGGCGCCGACGATGATGACGTCGTATTCTTTCCTGGGCTCAGGCGAGGACCACTGTTCTTCCCAGCCCTTGTGGCCGCGCATGGCTTCACGGGCGATGGCGAATACCGAATATTTCTTCAACGTCCCAACCTCGCCCCAAAAAGGCTTCGCGAATGGCGGCCGGCGTTCAGTCGGTCCCGGCGCGCGAGGTGTATCACTAGCGAAACAGCGCTTCCACCCTTGCGCTGTTTGCGACGGCGCTTGCCGTTTTGCGCCGTGGTGAAAAAGACGCATCCGGCGCGTCGGCGCTTTCCAGCATCTTGGCGGGTATCGGGTGGCTCGCCTGGCCTCGATCTGCGACCAAGCATCCCAACTGCCGGTCAAGCCGGCGCGAAGAAAAGGATGCAAAAATGTTCGCACTCGCAAACAAGATCGCCATCGTCACCGGCGCCAGTTCCGGCATCGGCCGCGCCACGGCAAAACTCTTCGCGGAGGAAGGCGCCAAGGTCATCGTCGCCGCCCGCCGCCAGGCCGAGCTCGACGCGCTTGTCGCCGAAATCGCGGATGCCGATGGCATCGCCATCGCGCTTGCCGGCGATGTCCGCGACGAAGCCTACGCAAAGGCCCTTGTCGATCTGGCGGTCGAAAAATTCGGCGGGCTCGACATCGCCTTCAACAATGCCGGCGCTGTCGGCCTGATGGGACCGATAGCCGAACTGCCGCTGGAAGGCTGGCGCGAGACGCTCGACACCAATCTCACCAGCGCGTTTCTCGGCGCCAAATACCAGGTGCCGGCAATGGTCGAGCGTGGCGGTGGTTCGCTGATCTTCACCTCCACCTTCGTCGGCCACACAGTCGGCATGCCAGGCATGACCAGTTATGCCGCGAGCAAGGCCGGCCTCATCGGACTGACACAGGTGCTTGCCGCCGAATACGGCCCGAAAGGCGTGCGGGTCAACGCGCTGCTGCCCGGCGGCACAGACACGCCGGCGGCAACCTTCAAGACCCCGGAATCACGGGCCTTCGTCGAAGGCCTGCATGCTTTGAAGCGTGTCGCTATGCCGGAGGAGATCGCTCGCTCGGCGCTCTATCTCGCCTCCGATGCCTCGAGCTTTACCACCGGAGCCGCTCTGTTTGCCGATGGCGGCGTGTCGATCAACCGGACGTGAAGACTTTTCGCGTCCGGAATGCATGTTCATAGCCGCCAGGCAGACGGCCGGTCTTGATTTTTCGCCGCGATTTGGCGATGCCGTTTCTGTCCAAAAGCGGGGTCTGGAACTATGTTGTTGATCAGAACCTATGTGACTGCGAGTGCGATCGAAGGCGTCGGCGTGTTCGCTGCGGAGCCGATCAGGAAAGGGGCTTCGATCTGGCGGCTCGATCCGGATTTCGACCGACTGGTCCCCATGGACAAATACGAAGCGGCCCCCCCGCATCTCAGGGAACTGCTCGACCGCTATGCCTATCCCAGCCCCGACCGGCCAGGTTTCATGGTCTATGAAGTCGACAATGGCCGCTTCATGAACCATTCCAGCAATCCGAATACGGATTTTTCGCAATATGGCGGGGCCACCGCGACCCGCGACATCGCCGTGGGCGAGGAGATCACCTGCGACTACGGCGAGTTCTTCGAGGATTTCGAGCGGCTGCACCTCGCGACGGCCTAGTCGGCTCCTTATCTCAAGGCAAACAGACTGCGGCTGGCACCGCAAATTCATTTCCGCTGTGGACAGCGCGGCATGATTCTGCTATCAGCCGCCACAATTCGTGGTGTAAACCGCCGCGGAGGCTAGCGGCTATGATCGCTTGCCTGTTGATATCAAACCCGAAAGACAGGATTGCCCGTGCAGGTACTCGTCCGCGACAATAACGTTGATCAGGCGCTTCGCGCTCTCAAGAAGAAGATGCAGCGCGAGGGCATTTTCCGCGAAATGAAGATGCGCGGTCACTACGAGAAGCCGTCCGAGAAGCGCGCCCGCGAAAAGGCTGAAGCCGTTCGCCGCGCCCGCAAGCTGGCCCGCAAGCGCGCCCAGCGCGAAGGCCTGCTGCCGATGACGCCGCGCCCTGTTGCTGCCGGCGCCGCTGGTGGTGCAGCTGGCGCTCCGCGTCCGCCGCGGTTCTAACGCCAATTTTTCGTCCTTTTCGAAGGATATCAGAGGTGGCGCGATGTGGAATCGCCGCCACCTTTTTGTTTTGATGTGACCGGTCCGGAGGGGGAGCCGGATCTGAACGACGCGGCTTGAAGTGAGGACAGGGCAGACATGAACGCAACGAGCGTGGAGCGCGGGACCGCATTGCGTGGTTTCGCCCTGACAGCGGCCCTGCTCTCCGGACTGGCGCTTGCCGGCTGCCAAACGGCGGGCCCGACCGGTGAATTCAACAACATCGACAAGGCGCAAGGCTCGAGCGAGAACATTTCCTCGCTGTCGGCGGTCATCCAGCGCAATCCCCAGGATCCCGAAGGCTACAATGTGCGCGGCTCGGCCTATGGCCGTGGCGGCCAATACCAGGCGGCGCTCAAGGATTTCAATCAAGCCATCCAGCTCAATCCGAATTTCTTCCAGGCCTATTCGAATCGTGCGCTCATCCAGCGCTTCCTCGGCAACCAGGAAGCCGCGCTCGCGGACTACAACCGTTCGATCCAGATCAACTCGAACTATGACGCCGCCTATATCGGCCGCGGCAATCTCTACCGCAAGGCGGGTCGCACCCAGGACGCCTTCAACGACTTTCAGAAGGCGATCCAGCTCGATACGACCGACGCGCGCGCCTACCACAATCGAGGCCTGATCTATCAGAGCCAGGGCCAGCACAAATTCGCCATCGAGGATTTCTCGACCGCCATCTCGCTGGCGCCGGACGCCGCCGAGCCCTACAACGGCCGCGGCCTCTCCTATCTGGCGACCAATGACGAGGACAACGCCTTCTCCGATTTCAACATGGCGATCAAGCTCGACGGCAAGAACGCCGAGGCCTGGGCCAACCAGGCGCTGATCTACGAGCGGCGCGGTGACAAGGCGAAAGCCGCGAAATCCTATAAGGAAGCCGTTCGCCTCGACCCGACCTACCAGCCGGCCAAGGATGGCCTCGCCCGCGTCAGCTGATCTCGGTTTCGGCAAACGCTTCCCATACAAATCCGCGTGACATCCAAATGCCGCGGGATCCTTGGCGTGTCCGAAAAGACGCACTTCGCAACCGCGCATTAACCCCGGCAGGAGGCTTTCGGCCCCTGCCTTGATCGCGCCAAGTTTTCAGCGGAACGGTCTGGCCTCCCAAGCCGTTATCGAAAAGCAATTTGCGAAAGGACCCTCCCATGATCAAGAAACTCGCCTGCGCCGCTGCCCTCGCCACGACGATGTTCGCGGTGGCTCCAGCCAGCGCCGGCAAGCTGCAACTCGGCACGCTCGATTGCACCATCGACGGCGGCACCGCTTATATCGTCGCTTCCAACAAGGGCGTGTCCTGTGTCTTCCGGCCTCATCATCACGGGCCGTCCGAGGTTTACACAGGCGTCATCTCCAAGATCGGCCTCGATGTCGGCCAGACGCATCAGGGCCAGCTCGTTTGGGCCGTGCTGGCTGCGACCCGGGACCGTGACGGAGGCGATCTCGCCGGCAGCTATTACGGCGTCAACGCCGAGGCGAGCGTGGTGACCGGCGGCGGCGCCAATCTGCTGGTTGGCGGCTTGGACAGCGCCTTCATGCTGGAGCCGCTCAGCGTCCAGGCGCAGACCGGCGTCAACCTTGCCGTGGCCGTGACCTCGCTCCAGCTGATCCATTCATTCAAGTGATCGCATGGAGCCGTGCGCTCCATGACCCCTCACCCCGCGGCGCGGAACCAGATAGGATGGTTCCGCGCCGTTGATTTTTGAGGGGACCATCATGCTGAAGACAGCCATCGCTGCCATATTCGCTACCGTGTTTGTCGGAGCAGCGCAGGCGCAGGACCGAGGCATAGAGCTCGGTACGCTTGACTGTGCCATTGGCGGCGGCACCGGCTTCATCTTCGGCTCGAGCAAGGATCTGAGCTGCACCTTCAACCCCGCCGACAAGAGCTTCGCGTCGGAAGCCTATTTCGGCGCCGTCAACAAATACGGCCTCGACATCGGCACGACGAAGCAGACGGTCATGCAGTGGATCGTGCTGACGCCGCTGAAGAACATCTACGCGCCGGGTGCGCTGGCCGGCGACTACATCGGCGCCAGCGCCGAGGTGACGGCCGCCGTCGGCGCCGGCGCCAATCTGCTGGTCGGCGGCTCCTCGCAAGCCTTCACCTTGCAGCCGCTCAGCTTGCAGACGCAGACCGGCATGAACCTCGCGATCGGCGTCAGCCAGTTCCAGCTGCGCAGCACCGAGAACTGATCGCGCAACGAACCCGCCAATCGGAAAGGCTGCCGCGCGAACGGTCCTCAAAAAACCGCTTGAGCTCAACCCCGGTTGAGGTTTTACAAGCCTGCCCCGAACGAAACAACGCCTCGATGCGGCGCCCGATCCGGCGCTGTCGAACCGCATGGTCCTGCCGGAAAGCCGCACTGGCTTCTGGCGTCCTGCGCTGGCGTCGAGATATGCAAGACAGGGGTGGAAATGACCGAGATCAGCACAAACAAGGTCGACTGGCGCGGATTATGGGCAAGCGGCGACCTGGCGCGCTTCTGCTTCATCAGCCTCGGCATCCTGTTGCACGCCACCAACGAGACGATGGTGGCAACGGTGATGCCGGCCATGGTCGGCGAACTGGCGGGCGTGCAGCTCGTCGGCTGGTCGCTGGCGATCTACGAACTCGGTGCCATCGTTGCCGGCGCGGCCGCCGGACGGCTGGTGAGTTATGTCCCCTTGCGCACCAACATGGTGGTCGCAGCCCTGCTCTACGCAGCAGGCGCCCTGATCTGCGCCACCTCGCCTTCCATGCAACTGTTCCTCGCCGGCCGCCTGATCGAAGGACTTGGCGGCGGTGCGCTGGTGTCGCTGGCCTTCGTCTCGGTCGAACGACTGTTCTCGCGCGCCATCTGGCCGCAGCTTTTCGGCATCATGTCGGCGATCTGGGGCGTCGCCGCCTTCAGCGGACCATTGCTCGGCGCGATCATGACCGAGCTTTTGTCATGGCGCTGGGCCTTCGGCATCTTCACCCTCGGCGGCGCAGCCATGGCGCTGGCAAGTTTCATCGTGCTCGACACGCCGGAGGCGACGAGGCCGAAGGCGAGCGCAGGCGGGGCGCCGCCCTTCCCGTTCGCGGCCCTTGCCTGCCTTGCCGTTGCCGTGGTGCTGATCGCCTCGGCCGGCGTCGACATCGCCTTGCTGCGCTCTTCGCTGCTGATGGCCTTCGGCCTCATCGGCCTGCTGCTGTTCTTCACCATCGACGCGCTGAAGCCGCTTTCGCGGCTGTTCCCGGCGCGGCTGTTCTCATGGCGCACGCCGGTCGGCGCCGGCATGACCAG
>NZ_RZPB01000670.1:0-3337 GCF_003998535.1 Mesorhizobium sp. M7A.F.Ca.AU.002.02.1.1
GTGCTGCTCGCCTTGCTGCAGAAGGAGAATGCCGGCGCCGTGGTGATTGGGCTGCCGATCAACATGGACGGCTCGGAAGGTCCGCGTGCGCAGAAATCGCGCGCCTTCGTCCGTAACATGGCACAAATGAGCGACCTGCCCTTCGTGCTCTGGGATGAAAGGCTATCGACGGTCGCGGCCGAAAGGACGCTGATCGAGATGGATTTCTCGCGCCGCAAGCGCGCCGGCAAGATCGATTCGGCGGCAGCCGCGTTTATTCTGCAGGGAGTTTTGGACCGGCTTCAGTCGCTCCACGCATCCGCTCGAACGGAACCGGATCCGCCCAGCGCTGTCTGACCCAGCCGGCGATTTCGCGGCGACGGCGGAATGCCCAAAGCGCCATCAGCAGCAACCCGTCGAAGACGCACGTCTTCGCCACCATGCCGGGGATGATCGCCGGATCGATGCCGAGCATCTGACCGTAGAGCCGGAAGAAGAAGTCGTGCATCTGTCGGCTGAGCATCGCGTAGCCGAAATTGATGTCATTGGCCGACAGATAGAACCAGCCCCAGAAAATCGCCATCGGCGCCGCCCAGCATCCGAAGATGTAGCGCATCAGCGGCCTCCCCTGGGATTGGAGCCGGTTTTGGACACCGTTCGGCCTGATATGAGTGAAAGCAGCGAATTGTGGGCTGCGGCTTTTGCCATGCCGTGCGCGACGGCATGGATCTCGCCTTCGCCCGAAGCCGCTGCCGCAACCACGGACCGCCGTTCGGCAAGCATGGCGACATAGGATGCCAGAAGTGCTGCCAGCTGCACGGCAACAGCCATGAACAGCCCGTTTATGCCTTGCGCAGCACCCCCGATGACGATCAGCGACAACACGCCGGACGCGCAGATGAAGGCGATGCGGGCAACGCTGTCGGCGTCCGGGCTGGTCGCGTCGTTGACCAGGGCTTCGACAAAGGCCCAGAAAAACAGAACCGCGACGACCAGCAATGCGGTGGCAAGCGGCGCCACGACAACGAAATTGTCGAGGTTGACGAAGCGGGTACCCTCGATTGTGGCACCGATCACGCCGAGCGCCGCCGCCACACCACGGTTTCCGTCGATGCAGATGAGCGCAAGCAGGGCGAAAACAATCGTCCAGTGCAAGGTCAGAAAAGAGGTCAGTACCTGTCGCATCGGTGTTCCTGCTTCGCAAAGCAGGAGACGGCCAATCTGAACCATTGCCTGCTTGCGCCGGGACAGTGGGCCTTGCCGCTCGCCATCGCAACGGAAACCATTTGTTAAGGTTAACGGAAATTAGCCATATGCGAGAGGATACGGACCAACGCCTCAAAACTGTGGATGGCGCCGGTTTTTGCGATGCTCGCGGCTCAGTTCACTGGCGGATAGAGCGTGTCGATGATCATGCGTGCATCGTGGCGCGAATCGATCATGCCATAGGTGTTGCGCCATTGGCCGGCCAATCGCGTCTCGACGAAAGCGTCGGCGATCCGCCCTGCCCCCAGACGGCGCAATTCCGCCGCCGCAGCCGACAGAGCCAGCTGCTCGGTGAGCAGCCGAGCCGAACCTTCGTCGGTTGAAGCGACCTGCATCGCCGCCTTCAGCACGCCGATCGTGCCGCGTCCGCCGGCGCCGAGATCGCGGTCGATGCCGGCCAGCACATCCTCGAACAGGCCGGGCGCACGGCCAAGCACGCGCAGCACGTCGAGCGCCATGACATTGCCCGAGCCCTCCCAGATCGCGTTGACCGGGGCCTCGCGATAATAGCGGGCGAGCGGCGCCTCCTCGACATAGCCATTGCCGCCGAGGCACTCCATCGCCTCATAGAGCAAAGGCGGCGCGATCTTGCAGACCCAGTATTTGACGACCGGCGTCATGGCGCGGGCAAACGCCGCTTCACCGCGGTCGCTGGCCGCCTCGTCGAAGGACCGCGCCAGCCGGAACGACAGTGCGGTGGCGGCGGCGACATCGAGTGCCATGTCCGCCAGCACGCGCTGCATCAACGGCTGCTCGATCAGGGTCGAACCGAACACCTGACGATGGCGGGCATGATGAACGGCCTCGGCGAGGCCCGCGCGCATGATCGCCGACGAGGCGATGGCACAATCGAGCCGGGTGAGCGTCACCATGTCCATGATCGTCTTCACACCGGCACCGGGTTCGCCGACCATCTCGCCGATGGCATTGACGAATTCGACTTCGGAGGATGCGTTGGAACGGTTGCCGAGCTTGTCCTTCAGCCGCTGGAAGCGGAAGCCGTTGCCCGAGCCGTCACCGAGAACGCGCGGTACGAGGAAGCACGACAGCCCCTCCGGCGCCTGCGCCAGCACCAGGAAGGCATCCGACATCGGCGCCGACATGAACCATTTGTGCCCGGTCAGACGATAAAAACCGCTGCCGGCGCGTTCCGCCCTCGTCACATTGGCGCGCACATCGGTGCCGCCCTGTTTCTCGGTCATGCCCATGCCGAGCGTCAGCCCGGTTTTCTCGACCGGCGGCTTTTGGCTCTGGTCATATTTGCGCGTCGTCACGCGCGGCGCCCATTCACGAAACAGTTTCGGGCTGGCCATCAAGGCCGCCAGCGAAGCGTTGGTCATGGTGATGGGGCACAGATGCCCGGTCTCGAGCTCCGCCGTCAGATAAAACCGGGCGGCACGGACCTGATGGCGGCGGCCGATCTCGGTGTCGCCGTTTTCCCACACCGAGGAATGCAGCCCATTGGCCACGGAGCGGCGCATCAAGGCGTGATAGGCGGGATGGAACTCGACCACGTCGATGCGCCGTCCTTGGCGATCATGCGTCCTCAGCTTCGGCGTCTCGACATTGGCGAGGCGCGCCAGTTCCTGCGCCTCCTGCGTCAGCACGAAACGGCCGAGACCGTCGAGTTCCCGGCGCACCGGATCGGAAAAACGCTCCGCGAGCTGGATCAGCAACGGATCGCCCCGCCAGGCGTTGCCGCCCGTCAGCGGCGGCGGCTGGTTCGTCACGTCGTCGGTCACGCCCAATCCTTCTATCGTCAGAAAGCCACGAATCCGAGGCTGTCGGCTAGATATAGCCAAGCCATGCAGCGCGCGCGATGAAAATACCGGCCGATACAATCGGCCATCTACACGAAAAAAATGAGGAGAACGGTTCCAATGCAAAGCTGGCGCTTGCAGCCGCAAAGTCTCCACCCTATAGCAGCCCCTTGAGATGACCGACGCTTCGTCCCCCTATCCTCAACGCCATCTTCTGGGCATCCGCGACCTTTCCCCTGCCGACATCGAGCTGTTGCTCGACAGGGCGGACCGGGCGGTCGCGATCTCGCGGCAGTCCGAGAAGAAAACCTCGACGCTGCGCGGCCGCACAC
>NZ_RZPB01000671.1:0-3336 GCF_003998535.1 Mesorhizobium sp. M7A.F.Ca.AU.002.02.1.1
CAACTGGACCAGCGGCGAAGCGGAGCCGGAAAACCCGCTGGCGGCGATCTGGATGGGCGATTTCAACATGGAGCCGGGCAGCGCCGAATATCGCCGCATCGTCGGCAGCACGCCCTACCATCGGGGTGCCGCCTATCTCAGCGGTTTCGTCGATGCCGCCGCCGTTGCCGGGGAGCCAGTTCCGGACTTCCACACCCATGTGAAGACCATCGACGGCAGATTGGCAAAGCGCCGGCTCGACCATTGCTTCGTCGGCGGCATGTTCGCCGGGCGGGTGCGTTCGATCTGTGCCGATATCGACGAGGTTGCGTCGGATCATTTTCCGTTGCGGGTCGACATCGACCTGGAAACGCCCGGCATTGCCACATGACGCTTTTCGTCTTTTTCGCAGTGCTTGCCGCCGCCGCCATGCACGCGATCTGGAACGCGCTGGTCAAGGTCCATCTCGACCGCTTCCTGTCGATCACGCTGATGACGCTCGGCATGGGCGCGGCGGCACTCGTGGTGCTGCCCTTCGTCGAAGTGCCGAAGGCGGAGGTGTGGCCCTACATCATCGCCTCCGTCATTTTCCACATGGGCTACCGCACCTTCCTGATCGGCGCCTACAAGGCCGGCGATTTCGCCCAGACTTATCCGCTGGCGCGGGGCACCGCACCTCTGCTCTCGGCCTTTGGCGGCATGTTCGTCGTTGCCGAGATTCCCGGCCCGTTCGCCATGCTCGGCATCTTCCTGTTGTCGGCCGGCACGCTGGTGATGTCGTTTCGTGGCGGCGCACATCTGGAAAAACTCAATCTGCGCGCGGTTGGCTTCGCACTGGGCACTTCCATCTTCATTGCCAGTTACACGCTGTCCGACGGCAGCGGCGCACGGCTGGCGGCAACCGCGCAGAGCTATGCAGCCTGGCTGTTCATCTGCGATGCTTTTGGCGCCTTGGTGCTGTGCCTCATCTTCCGCGGGCCGAAGGCGCTGCCGGTGTTGGCGCGCGACTGGAAGGCAGGGCTGTTCACGGGCGTGCTCAGCGGCGCCGCCTACTGGATCGTCATGTGGGCGATGACCAAGGCGCCGATCGCCTCCGTGGCCTCGCTGCGCGAAACCTCGATCCTGTTTGCCATGATGATCTCGGTCTTCGCTCTCGGCGAAAAAATGACCGGCTGGCGCGGTGCCGCCGCGCTCAGCATCGTCGCCGGTGTCGTTGCGCTCAGGCTCGGCTGATTTCGACCCTAATTGAGTACGGTCATCAACTGGCCACGTCGTTCCGGACTGAAACGGATGACGACGATGATGCAGATGGCGACCACGCCTGCGAACAGCGCCAGGGCATAGCCATAGCTGCCTCCGGCGCTTTCCGCGATTCCTGCCTGATAGGGGCCGCCATAGGACGCGGCGAGATTGCCCGCCTGATAGATAAAGCCGGGCAAGGTCGCCCGCACCGCCCCGGGCGAAAGCTCGTTGAGGTGCACGGGGATGACGCCCCAGGCGCCCTGGACCGCGACCTGCATGACGAAGGCGCCGATGGCGAGCATGAACGGCGTGGTCGAGTAGGCCCATAGCGGGATCGACGGCAAGGCGATCAGGCAGGCCAGCGTGATGGCGTTGACGCGGCCGATCTTTTCGGACAGCGCGCCGAATGCCAGGCCGCCGACGATGGCGCCGATATTGGCGACGATGGTGATCCAGCTCACCGTATGCGGATCGAAGCCGTGCTGCTTCTTCAGGAAGGTCGGGTAGAGGTCCTGCGTGCCATGACTGAAGAAATTGAAGAACATCATCAGCACGACGGCATAGAGCGCGACACCCCAGTGTTTCTGCAGGGTTTCCCACATGCCCGGTCGAGCCGTCTTCTGCGCTTCGACGAAGGCCGGCGATTCCGGCACATGCGAGCGGATGAAGAGCACAATCAGCGCCGGCACGAAGCTGAGCAGGAACATGGCGCGCCAGCCGATCGTGTAGCCGCCGATCGTCTGCTGATAGAGCAGGCCATAGACCACCGCCGCCAGCAGATAGCCGGCCGGATAGCCGCATTGCAGGATGCCGGAGACCATGCCGCGTGCGCTCGGCGGAATGGATTCCATGGCCAGCGAACTGCCAAGCCCCCATTCGCCGCCCATGGCGATGCCGAACAGCGCGCGCAGGGCGAGGAAGATGCCGAGATTGGGTGAGAAGGCGGCCAGCGCGCCGATCACCGAATAGCTCACGATGTTGAGCATGAGGATCGGCTTGCGCCCGTACTTGTCGGCAAGCATGCCGAAGAAGAACGCGCCGATGAAGCGTGTGGCCAAGGTCAGGAACAGCGCCTTGGAGACCGCGGGCACGTCGGCGTGGAATTCGGTCGCGATATCGGTGAGCAGGAATGTCAGAAGGAAGAAATCGAAAGCATCGAGCGTCCAGCCCAGGAACGAGGCGAGGACGGTCTTCTTCTGCTGCGAATTAAGGGGCAAATCTTCCTCCTCCACCATCATCGATGTGAGGAATTATCAGCCAGTTCAGGGAAGACCGGTGGTCACTTTTTCGCGCGGCTCATTTGATCGAACGCCCCTGAGGTGCGATGAGGAGCGACCGGTGCCATCTGTCGATGAACTCGATCGTGGCTTGATGGTGAGTCTAGATTTCGAGATCAAACACCATCAGCCCGTCCGTGCCGCCTTCCAGGGCAGCGACCAGGCGTGCGCCGGCGCGCTGGTGCGCTTCATGCGCAAGATAGGCATCGCGCGCGGCAGCATCGCGGAAGTCGATGGTGAAGCCATGGGTGAAGCCGCGTGCGAACGGCTCGGGGCTGACATTGGCGCTGAATTTTACGGCGTCCATGCCGTCGATCAGCTGTCGCAGCGCCTCGAGATCGGCATGGACCGCCGTGCGCT
The DNA here is from genome assembly GCF_003998535.1 of Mesorhizobium sp. M7A.F.Ca.AU.002.02.1.1. Taxonomy (NCBI): domain Bacteria; kingdom Pseudomonadati; phylum Pseudomonadota; class Alphaproteobacteria; order Hyphomicrobiales; family Phyllobacteriaceae; genus Mesorhizobium; species Mesorhizobium sp. M7A.F.Ca.AU.002.02.1.1. The sequence goes on from NZ_RZPB01000671.1 coordinate 2,859, forward strand.
CGGTAGCGGCGACATCATTGCGAAATCTAGCGAAAACACAGTGCCTGATCATGTCTTGCTCCTCAGCGGCTAAGCAGCCCGGTTTCCGGAAAACACCGCCGGCGGCAGCGGCTCGCGGCCGAGGACCAGATCGGCTCCTTTTTCACCGACCATCATTGTCGGCGCATTGGTGTTGGATGAAGGCACGCGCGGCATCACCGAGGCGTCGCAAACGCGCAGGCCCTCGATGCCGCGCAACCGCAGATCCGGTGTCACCACGGCCATGTCGTCATGGCCCATGCGGCAGGTGCCAACCGGGTGATGGTCGGTTTTGGAGGTGCGGCAGGCATAGTCGAACAGCTCGTCGTCGCTGGCGAGCGACGGCCCGGGCAGCACTTCGCGCAGCACGTAAGGGGCAAGCGCCTTCTGTCGCATGATCTGGCGCGCCAGTCGCAGCCCCTTGATCGACATGGCGCGGTCATAGGGATCGGACCAGTAG
>NZ_RZPB01000672.1:0-3323 GCF_003998535.1 Mesorhizobium sp. M7A.F.Ca.AU.002.02.1.1
GCATGCGCGGGATCGAGAAACGATTTGGCAGCGTCCCGGTGCTGCGCGACCTTAACCTCGATGTCGAGGCCGGCGAATTCCTGACGCTGCTCGGCCCTTCCGGTTCCGGCAAGACGACGCTGCTGATGATCCTGGCCGGTTTCGTGCGGGCCAATGCCGGCTCGATCAAGGTCGGCGGCGACGAGATCATCACCACGCCGCCGCACAAGCGCAACATCGGCATGGTGTTCCAGAACTACGCGCTGTTTCCGCACATGAACGTCTTCCACAACATCGCCTTTCCGCTGAAGCAGCGCGGCGTCGCCGCCGCCGAGACGGCCGAACGTGTCGAGAAGGCGCTCGATCTGGTGAAATTGCAGGGCCTGGGCGAACGCCGGGTCGACCAGCTTTCCGGCGGCCAGCGACAGCGTGTGGCGCTGGCACGCGCCATCGTCTTCGAGCCGCGCATCGTGCTGATGGACGAACCCTTGTCGGCGCTCGACAAGGGCCTGCGCGAGCACATGCAGATCGAGCTGCGCGCCCTGCATCGCCGGCTCGGCATGACCACCGTCTATGTCACGCACGACCAGCGCGAAGCCATCACCATGTCCGACCGCATCGCGGTCATGAACGCCGGGCGCATCGAACAGCTCGACAAGCCTGAAACCCTCTACGCCAGGCCGCAAACGCGATTTGTAGCCGGCTTCATCGGCGAATCGAATTTCATTCCGGTCGAGTGCCGCAACGGCTCCGTCTGGTACGAGGACCGGAGAATCCATACCGCGGCACCAGTGCCGGCAGCTGGCCAGCACCTGATGGTGGTGCGGCCGGAAAAGCTGCGGCTCCTGGCAGACGCCGAACCGACAAGCGGCGTCAACGTGCTCGAGGCGAAAGTCAGCGACATCATCTATCAGGGCGACAGCTTCGTCTGCTACGCGGCGTTGCGCGACGGCCGCCAGCTGACTTTGCGCGACTATTGCCGCAGCGATGTGCTGGCCAAAATGCCGGCGCCCGGCCAGCCAGTCTCATTCGGTCTCGATGCGCAGGACACGATCCTGGTGGCGGCAGACTGATGAGCGCGCAGCCCGCCCTCATGGAAGAGATCGGCAGCGCCGCAGGCCGGGAGCTCAACACGCAGGGACTTCACGCCGACGCCCGGCGTGAATCACTACGGCTGCTGGCGCTGTTGTCGCCAAGCCTGCTTCTGGTCTTCGCCATCATCATCGTGCCGATCGGCTGGCTGTTCTGGCTGTCGCTGTTCGACGAAGCGGGCGGCTTCAGCGCCGCCAATTATGCGCGATTCTTCGAGCAGGCCTCCTACATCAAGACCTTCATCACCACCTTCAAGGTCGCCTTCATCGTCACCGGCGCCTGCGTGCTGCTCGGCTCGGCCGGCGGCATTGATTTCACCAGATCAATTCGCAGAAGCGACCAATTTGCAGAAGTGACTAGGGGATATTCAGACAGAATGCGTGATTTCCAGTTTCCCGGCCGCTCGCCGGTTCGTGCCACCGAGGCGGTTGCCGCGACCTCGCATCCGCTTGCAACGCTTGCGGCCATCGACATGCTGCGCTCCGGCGGCAATGCCATGGACGCCGCGGTCTGCGCCGCCGCCGTGCAGGGTGTGGTCGAGCCGCAATCGACGGGCATCGGTGGCGACTGCTTCGTGCTTTATTCTCCCGGAGGACAAGGCAATGTGCTGGCCTTCAACGGCTCGGGGCGAGCGCCGGCCAGGGCGACGGTCGGCTGGTATCTCGAAAAAGGCTTCGACCGCATCCCGCTGCAGGGTCCGCATGCGGTCACCGTACCCGGCGCCGTCGACGCCTGGAGCCGCCTGCTCGAAGACCATGGCCGCAAGGGCCTTGCCGAGGCGCTGACGCCGGCCATTCACTATGCCGAGAACGGCTATGTCGTGCACGACCGCGTCGCCTTCGACTGGGCCGAGCCGGAGACCGACCTGTCGGCCGACGAGCATGCCGCGCGCATCTTCCTGCCCGGCGGCAGGGCGCCGAAGGCGGGTGACGTCCATCGGCAGCCGGAACTGGCGGCGACCTTGCGCATCATCGCCAAACACGGCCGGTCCGGTTTCTACGAAGGCGCGGTCGCCGACGATATGGTGAGCCGGCTCAACGAATTGGGCGGACTTCATACGGCCGAGGATTTTGCCGCGACCAGAGGCGACTATGTGGCGCCGGTCAGCACCTCCTATGGCGGCCATGAGATCCACCAGATGCCGCCGAACAATCAGGGGCTGACGGCGCTTTTGATGCTCAATTTGCTGTCGGGCTTCGAGCTTGGCGGGCTCGACCCCAATGGCGCCGAACGCCTGCATCTGGAGATCGAGGCCGGACGCCTGGCTTACCGCGACCGCGACCGCTATGTCGGCGACCAGGACCATGTCCCGGTGCCCCTGAAGCAGCTCCTGTCCGGCGCCTATGCCGACCGGCTACGCGCCGAGATCGACCGCGACCGCGCCATCACGCATCTGCCGCGCGTCGAGCTGCCCGGCAGCGACACGGTCTATATCTCCATCGTCGACCGCGACCGCAACGCGGTCTCCTTCATCAACTCGACCTATTATTCGTTCGGCAGTGGCGTCGTCGGCCCGAAGACCGGTATCGTGCTGCAGAACCGTGGTTCGAGCTTCCGCCTCGACCCGGCGCATCCGAACGCGATCGCGCCGGGCAAGCGGCCGATGCACACGATCATGCCGGGCATGGCGACGAAGAACGGCCGCGTGGTGATGCCGTTCGGCGTCATGGGCGGCGGTTACCAGCCGTTTGGCCATGTCCACCTGCTCACCAACATGATCGATTTCGGCATGGACCCGCAGCAGGCACTGGATGCGCCGAGGGTGTTTTACAACGATGACACAGTGGAAGCCGAGCGTGGCGTTCCCACTGATGCAACCGAGGGCCTGCGCCGGCGCGGCCACCGCATCGCCGAACCGCATCATCCGCTTGGCGGGGGGCAGGTGGTGCTGATCGACTGGGAGAAGGGGACGCTGACCGGCGCTTCCGATCCGCGCAAGGATGGTTTGGCGCTTGGCTATTGAGGTGATCCGTTGTCCAATGGCGCCCATATCGAGGCAAGCCCGTCAGAAGGGCTCTCGCCAGTAATCGTTCGAAATCCAGCCGGTGATCATGACCCAAACTGAAACCCACGCAGATCTCTCCCGCCGTCTCGCCGCCGGCGCCGACGACGCCCCCGCCATTCTGGCGCCCGACAGGGCAACGCTCAGCCATGGCGGATTGCGCAGCATGATCGCCGACACGGCAAAACAGCTGCATGCGCGCGGCATCGGCCGCGGCGACAGGGGGGCGATCGTGCTGCCGAACGGGCCC
>NZ_RZPB01000673.1:0-3314 GCF_003998535.1 Mesorhizobium sp. M7A.F.Ca.AU.002.02.1.1
GTGTTGCCGGCCCCGGTGACGGCGACGCGGTTGCCTCTGCGCGTGAACAGCTCGACCGACAGCTGGCGCTCGAGATTGGCGACATGCCTGCTGACCGCCGATTGTGCGATGTTGAGCTCCTGTGCGGCCAGCGTCAGCCCGCCATGCCTGGCGGCAGCCTCGAAGACGACCATGGCGTTCAGCAGGGGAAGCGATGTCTTGAGGGTTTTCACGATCCAAACCTGCTTTCATGCCTTTTCGATATGAATGTCTATCATTTCTGTATTTGCTGCAAGCCTTTCCGCATCGCACACTCTATCGAAACGTCATTCGAACGCCAGCGAGCAGAAAGGTGTTTGCCGTGCAGGCCTACACATCGAACAGCCAGCCTATCGACAGAAGCGAGACCGTCAGGCTGATCGACCGGCAACGTCCGGACTGGTCGCTGGAACAGGCCTTCTACGCGGCCCCTGCCATCTTCGCGCTGGAACGGGACTTGTGGTTTCCGCGTCAATGGATGCTTGTCGCCCATGCCAGCGAGGTCCCAGAAAAAGGCCGCTACATCGTGCGCCAGCTTTTCGACGAGGAGATCATCGTCGTGCGCTTCGACGACGGCGAGGAGGACATCGCGGCCTACTACAATGTCTGCACCCATCGCGGCTCGCGGCTCTGCGCCAAGGATGGTCGCGGCAAGCTTCTGGTCTGCCCCTACCATGCCTGGTCGTTCAGGCTGACCGGCGAGTTGCAGTCACGGCAGGATCTACCGGAAAGCGTCGATCCGGAAGCGCTGGGACTGCACCGCGTACCCTGCAAGAGTTTCGGCGGCCTCGTGTTCTGCGGCCTTGATGCCAATTCGCTGCCCGACATCCAGCCTGTCGCGGACGGGCTGACCGGCGGCTTGCGCGAAAACGGCCTTGACCGTGCACGCATCGTCGCGCGCAAGAACTATCTCACCAAGGCGAACTGGAAGCTGGTGCTCGAGAACTTCCTCGAATGCTATCACTGCCGGCCGGCCCACCCCGAATATTACCGCGTCAACGGCCATGTCAAAGTGACCGCGACCCGCGACGCCGACAAGGCGGTCGAGTGGCAGAATGAAATCGAGGCCTGGCACAGCGTCATCGGCGATGCCGAGTTCCACAAGGGCGCGTGGCAGGCTGGCGACCTCGACACGATGCCGTTTGCCATGCACCGCAAGCCGATCGGATCCGGCCGCAACACGCTGTCCAATACAGGTGAGGGGGTCTCATGCCTGATGGGCGGCCGTCACGCCTATGATGGTGGCGAAAGCGGCTTCCGCCTCGGACGCCTGTCGTTTGCAAGTGCTGCCAATGATTATGTCACGCTGTTCCAGATGATACCGCGCAGCGCCACGGAAACCGACGTCATTCTGACCTGGCTCGTCGACAAGGACGCCGATGGCGACATCGACGCCGATGCGATCAGCTGGATGTGGGACGTCACCACGGTGCAGGACAAGAAGATCACCGAGGACAATGCCGACGGCATCATGTCGCGCGCCTACCGGCCGGGTCCCTATACGCCGCTGGAAAGCCAGACCTCGTTCTTCGTGCAGACCTATCTGTCAGAACTGCGTTCGCTGATCACCGGCACGCGCGGCGCACCGATCAGCCAATGGTCTGCGCCGAAGGAACTTTTCGCCTCGCCGAAAGCGGCGAGTTGCAACGCGCGCCTCTGACCCGCAGCCGAAGATGCCTCTTTGAGGCGTCGCGTTCCGATGCCATATGAAGGTGGCCGACGGAATGTTGCGGGAGAGGTGGTCATGACCAAAGGTTCGGATCTGTTCGTCGCGGCCCTCGAGAACGAAGGGGTCGAGCGGATTTTCGGCATTCCGGGCGAAGAAAATCTCGATATCGTCGAATCCATCCGCCGCTCCTCGATCCAGCTGATCCTGACCCGCCACGAGCAGGCAGCCGCTTTCATGGCCGCCACCTATGGCAGGCTTACCGGCAAGCCGGGTGTGTGCATCACCACGCTTGGCCCGGGCGCGCTCAACCTTTCGACCGGTTCGGCCTATGCGCTGCTCGGCGCGATGCCGATGATCATGATCACCGGCCAGAAAGGCATCCTGTCATCCCGGCAGGCGCGCTTCCAGATCGTCGACATCGTCGCGGCGATGAAGCCGCTGACCAAGCTGTCGCGTCAGATCGTTTCGCCGAAGATGATCCCCTCGTTGGTTCGCGAAGCTTTCCGTGTCGCCCAGGAAGAGCGTCCCGGCCCCGTACATCTTGAATTGCCGGAAGACATTGCGGCGGCCGAGTGTGAACCGGTAGCACTCGTGCCAACGCATCCGGTCGAACTGCCGCTGGCCAGCCCGGGCGCGCTTGATCGCGCCGCCCGTATGATCATGGAAGCCAGGCGTCCGCTGCTGATGTTTGGTGCGGCGGCGTCGCGACCGCGCGTGACTCCCGATGTCGCCCAGTTCGTGCTGCGGACGCAAATTCCCTATTTCACCACGCAGATGGGCAAGGGCACCGTGCCTGGCGGCACGGAGCTCTATATGGGAACGGCAGCCCTTTCGGAGCGCGACTATGTGCACGAGGCCATCGAACAGGCCGATCTGATCATCACCGTCGGTCACGACACGGTAGAGAAGCCGCCCTTCATCATGGGGGCGAAGGGGCCGAAGGTCATTCATGTCGGCTACCATTCAGCCGATGTCGAGCAGGTCTATTTCCCGCAAGCCGAAATCGTCGGCGACCTCGGTCCTTCGCTGGCGCTGCTGGCCGACCGCATCGAGGGCAAGGTCCCCAATGCACAGGCCTTGCTGCCGCTGCGGGAAGGCATTCTGAGCCGCATCGCCGCGCGCGCCACCGAAGATCGCTTCACGCCGCAGCGCATCGTGCATGACGTGCGCGCCGTGATGCCGGCGGATGGGATTCTTGCCCTCGACAACGGCATGTACAAGATCTGGTTCGCGCGCAACTACCGCACCCGCATGGCAAACACGATCCTGCTCGACAATGCGCTGGCCACGATGGGCGCGGGCTTGCCGTCGGCGATGATGGCGGCACTGCTCTATCCGCAGCGCCGTGTCATGGCCATCTGTGGCGATGGCGGCTTCATGATGAACAGCCAGGAACTGGAGACCGCCGTCAGGCTCAAGCTCAATCTCGTCGTCCTGCTGCTCGAAGACCATGCCTATGGCATGATCCGCTGGAAGCAGGCGGTCGACGAATTTCCGGATTTCGGCATGACCTTCGGCAATCCCGACTTCGTCAGATATGCCGAGGCCTACGGAGCCAAGGGGACAAGAGTTGGCGAGATCGCCGATTTGCGGCAGGCGCTGGAACGGGCCTTCACCGGCGGCGGCG
>NZ_RZPB01000674.1:0-3307 GCF_003998535.1 Mesorhizobium sp. M7A.F.Ca.AU.002.02.1.1
CTCGCCAATATTAATCGTCATATTGTTTCCTTGGCAGCCGAGGTAGAGCGAGATTGGCCCGGTCGGATGTCCCATGTTAATATGTCAAGAAAAGGCCTCGGGAGGAACCCCGCCAACCATGTCCAAAACACCCGATTCGGGCAAAGCGGAAGATGACCAGCCTTCGACCGTCGAGCAATATCTGGTGAAGGACCCGGAACGCTTCGCCCTGAACATGGCGCGCATGATCGAGCAGGCCGGCAAGGCCGCTTCCGCCTGGGCCGAGCCGCGTGAAAAAGGCGACGTGCGCGACCATGTGGCCGAGCCCGTCGTCGATATGGTGAAGACCTTTTCCAAGCTCAGCGAATACTGGCTTGCCGATCCGCAGCGCGCGCTGGAAGCGCAGACGCGGCTGTTCTCCGGCTATATGACGGTCTGGGCCAACGCCATTCAGCGCACCAGCAACGCCGCGCAAGACACCGAAGACGCGGTCAAGCCGGAGCGCGGCGACAAGCGCTTCCTCGACCCGGAATGGGGCCGCAACGCCTTCTTCGATTTCCTCAAGCAGGCCTATCTCGTCACCTCGCGCTGGGCGGCCGATCTGGTCGAGCACGCCGAAGGTCTTGACGAGCACACCCGCCACAAGGCCGGCTTTTACGTCAAGCAGGTGTCCAACGCCATCTCGCCGTCGAATTTCATCCTGACCAATCCGGAACTGTTCCGCGAAACCGTCGCCTCGAACGGCGAAAACCTGGTGCGCGGCATGAAGATGCTGGCCGAGGACATCGCCGCCGGCAAGGGCGACCTGAAGCTGCGGCAGGCCGACTACTCGCCCTTCGAGATCGGCAGGAACATCGCCACCACTCCCGGCAAGGTGGTCGGCCGCAGCGACGTCGCCGAAATCATCCAGTACGAACCGGCGACCGAGACGGTGCTCAAGCGGCCCCTGCTGATCTGCCCGCCATGGATCAATAAATTCTACATCCTCGATCTGAACCCGCAGAAATCCTTCATTCGCTGGGCGGTTGAACAGGGCCACACCGTGTTCGTCATCTCCTGGGTCAATCCGGACGAGCGCCACGGCACCAAGAGCTGGGAAGCCTATATCCGCGAGGGTCTGCAATACGGCCTCGACACGGTCGAGAAGGCCACCGGCGAACGCGACGTCAACGCGATCGGCTATTGCGTCGGCGGCACGCTCCTGGCGGCGGCACTGGCGCTGATGGCGCAAGAGGGCGACGACCGCATCAAGTCGGCGACCTTCTTCACCACGCAGGTCGACTTCACCTATGCCGGCGACCTGAAGGTGTTCGTCGACGAAGAACAGGTCGCGGCAGTGGAAAAGTCGATGAGCGAAAAGGGTTATCTCGACGGCACCAAGATGGCGACCGCCTTCAACATGCTGCGCTCAGGCGACCTGATCTGGCCCTATGTCGTCAACAACTACATGCGCGGCAAGGATCCCCTGCCCTTCGACCTGCTCTACTGGAATGCCGATTCCACCCGCATGGCCGCAGCCAACCACTCTTTCTACCTGCGCAACTGCTATCTCGAGAACAACCTTTCGCAAGGCACGATGGAACTGGCGGGCCGCACGGTCTCGCTCGGCGACATCACCATCCCGGTCTACAACCTCGCCTCCAAGGAAGATCACATCGCGCCGGCGCTTTCGGTGTTCCTCGGCTCGAAATATTTCGGCGGCACGGTCGAGTATGTGATGGCGGGGTCGGGCCATATCGCCGGTGTCGTCAATCCGCCGGCATCCAACAAATACCAGTATTGGACCGGGGCTACGCCGACGGGCGACTTCAGCCAGTGGATAGCCAATGCCACCGACCATCCAGGATCCTGGTGGCCGCACTGGCAAGGCTGGATAGAGGCCAAGGACAACACCCGCGTGCCTGCCCGCAAACCGGGCAAGCATATGAAAACTTTGGGTGATGCTCCGGGCACCTATGTGAAGGTCCGTGTGTAACGGACTGTAATGTGTGGTGAGTTGACGGGCCGCCAAAAGCGGGCGAAATGGTGTCGTCAACCATCAAGCGGCCGTAATTCGGCAATCACTGCAAAAATACTTCCAGGCTTGCGGATTTGACACAGGTCTCGTTTCCGGATCGGAGACAAAGGTCACCTTGGCAGCGACGCATGCATGCCGCGCCAAGATATGCCGACCGGACATCGAGGGGGAATTTGACTTTGAAATCAGCAGGATGGAGCCTCGCAAAGGGAGAACGCCGCGCCATTGTGGCAGCGCTCTGCTCCTTGCTTCTGGCCTCCTGCACTTCGGCTGGCGACCCGGCAATGTCGGTCGGAATGCCCGGCTACAATGCCACCGCATCGGACGTAAACGCGGCCTCCAGCGGCAAGGCGATCGCCGCCTCCGATTCGTCTGATGTCACGACGGAGCAGACGACCGTGATGACGGCAAGCGACACGGCGCTGCCTGAAAAGGTCGCCTATGTGCCTGTGTCCAAACCGGGAGCTGCCTTTCCGCTGACCATGCCGGCGGGCGCCGAAACCATCGTTGGAAACACGCCGCAGTCGCTGACGCAGCAGGCACAGACCGCGCAGCAGACCGATGCGGTAGCCCAGCAGATTGCCGCGGCCGACGGCGACGTGGCGGCGCCGAAGCCCGCTGCCGCTCCGGCCATGAACAACCCGGTCTATGTGACGGCTGGCGAGATGCCGCAGGCCGAAGCACCAAAGAAGAAAGGCTTCCTCGCCTCGATGTTTGGCGCAACGCCAGCCTCGGCGACACCAGCCCCCCTCATCAGCAACGCCCGGACGGGCGAGCAGCCCCCGGCGCAGGCAAAAGCGACGCCAGCAGCGGCAAAACCGATCATCACGCTTGCCTCGGCCGATTCCACGGCCAAGCCGGTACAACTGGCTTCGCTCGGTGGCGATAGCGGTCACATCACCGGCAGCGATGCCCTGCCCGGCGTGCGCCAGACGGCCCTGTTCGAGATCAAGCGCAAGTCGGGCCTCGATGACGAAAGCGACGTCGACCTCAACGAGGATGAGGGGCCAGTGGGCGGCTCCTATCAGGTTGCGTCCGCCGCCGGCATGGCCCGGCTGGCGCCCAACGGGCTGCTCAAGCAGAACGAAAGCGTCGATGTGGCCTGCCTGAAGCCGTCGCTGGTGCGCGTGCTGAAGACGATCGAAGGCCACTACGGCCGCAAGATGACGGTGACGTCAGGCTATCGCGACCCGGCCCGCAACCGGCGCGCCAACGGCGCCAAGAATTCGCTGCACATGTATTGCGCCGCCGCCGACATCCAGGTTCCCGGCGTTTCGAAATGGGAACTGGCGAGCTACATCAGAAGCATGC
>NZ_RZPB01000675.1:0-3302 GCF_003998535.1 Mesorhizobium sp. M7A.F.Ca.AU.002.02.1.1
CGATATCAGGCAGGTCGGAGGCCTGCGCACGGCGGAAGGTGATCATGGTGTCGAGATATCGCGAGGCGGCGGCAGCGGCAAGATTTGAATACGTTCCCACTAGGCGCGGGCTAAACTTCGCCCTCATAAACCCGCTGCGCCTGCGTCAGCGCCTCATCGAGCCGCGCGCCCTCGGCATATCCAGCCAGGTTCCGCGGCCGCTCCATGTCAGGCATCAGCCTCGGACACGGCTCGGCGGCGCCGACCACCATCCGCACCGGGATGACGCCGGCCCAAACCGGATGCCCGTAATCCTCCTCGTCGTCGCCGACGCCCTTGGCGCGTACCTTCGCCGATGCCTCTTCAATACGCATGCCGATCACCGTCGTCGCCTTGGCCTCCTGCGCCGAGATCGGCCTCAGGGTCTCGCTCCGGCCGGGATAGAAACGGTCGACGACGCCGGCCAGCGCCTTCAGTTTCTCCTGCGGCTCGTCGACGATTCGCGCCGTGCCGAAACACATCGCCGAGCGGTAGTTGGCCGAATGGTTGAAGCCCGAGCGCGCCAGCACCAGCCCGTCGAGATGCGACACCGTGAGACAGGCCGGCGTGCCGCCGCGCAGATTGCGCAGCATGCGGCTGGCCGACGAGCCGTGCCAGTACAGCATGTCGTCCTCGCGCCAGTGGATGGTCGGCGTGCAATAGGGCTGGCCATCGAACGTATAGGCGACATGGCACAGCAGCCCGGCATCCAGCACCGCGAAGACTGCCGCATGGTCGTAGCTGCCGCGCTCGTGCAGGCGCTTGACGCGGTTGCGGCTGGTGGTCGGAAAACTGGCTGGCGTGTCGTTCACGGCTTGCATCCTTGGTTGTCGTCTGCCAACCATGCGCCATGACATTGGTCGATAAAAGAACCAATCCCATGAAGAAAAACCGGACCAATTTTCCGGATTGGTCGGCGCTGATCCCGGTCCTGCCGGGCGACGGCCCGCGCAGCCGCGAGCTTTATGCGGCGCTCAGGCGGCTGATCGAGACCGGCGCGCTGGCCACCGGGGCGAAACTCCCGACCACCCGGGATCTCGCACAGCGCTTCGGCCTGTCGCGTTCGGCGGCGGTTGCCTGTTTCGAAATGCTGATCTCGGAGGGGTTTGCGGTCGCCAAGGTCGGCGCCGGCACCTTCGTCGCGCCTGATGTGCCGCATCTGCCGCTGACGCTGATCAAGCCGCGTCCAGCGGAGATCGACGTCGCGGCGTCGCTACCTTGCGGCCTTGGCGTTGCGGTCTCCGATCCGCGCACGCTTGATATGTTTCGCATCCTTCTGTCGCGCCACCTCACCCGCCCCGGACCGGAGCATTTCCGCTATGGCGACCCGCGCGGCGGCCTGCCGCTGCGCACGGCAATTGCCACCTATCTCAGGACCGCACGCGGCGTGCGCTGCGACGCCGGCCAGATCGTGCTGACGTCGGGCACGCAGCAGGGGCTCGATCTCCTGGTGCGTGCAGCACTTCGTCCCGGCGATGCCGTCTGGATCGAAAACCCCTGCTATCCCATGGCGCACGCCGTGCTGGCCGGCAGCGGGGCCACGGTTTTTGGCGTACCCGTCGACGCGGAAGGGCTCGATCCCGAGATCGGCGAAAGCCTGTGCTCCAAGGCGCGCGCGGCCTATGTCACGCCCTCGCATCAATATCCGCTCGGCGTGACGATGACGATGCGCCGCCGTCTCGCTTTGCTCGACTGGGCGCGGCGCAACGATGCCTGGATCATCGAGGACGATTACGACAGCGAGTTCCGCTATGCCGGCCCGCCGCTGACCTCGCTGCAGGGCATGGACGGCTCGGGCCGTGTCGCCTATCTCGGCACCTTCTCGAAAATCCTCTTCCCCGGCCTGCGCATCGGCTATGTCGTGGTGCCCGAAGCGCTGCTCGATGCCGTGATGGCGGTCAGGGCGCGCTCCGACCGCTTCCCCTCGACGCTGGCCGAAGGCGCGCTGACCGACCTGTTGAACGAGGGCCATTTCGCCGCGCATCTCAGGCGCGTGCGCCGCCGGGTGCAAGCCGCGCGCGACGTGCTGGTCGCCGGCCTCGAGACGCATTGCGGCGATGCCCTCGAGGTAACCGTGCCCGAACAGGGGCTGCACTTGATGGCGACGCTGAAGCACGCCGGGCCGGACACGGCGATCGTCGAGGCGGCGAAGGCGGCAGGTGTCGGCGCCAGGGCCTTGTCCTCGATGTTCATCGGCGGGGCGTCCCGGCAAGGCCTGGTGCTGGGTTTTTCCGGGTTTTCGGACGAGGAACTGATGGCCGCGACGGTACGACTGGGTGGGGTGATGGGCCGCAGTCCCGGCCGCCAAACTACCTGATCCTGCTCAAACAATCCTAGGGCGAAGCAGGAGCGCAGCTCCGTCTCGGAGGCCTTCGGATGACGAAGTCCTCAATCCCCATCGGCGGGCTGGGCCTTGCCGCACTGCGCCAGCACCTTGCCGATGGCCGCGCTTGAACCCTTCAGCGGAAAGCTGATCTCGCCATATTTGGCTGAACTGACCGACACATCGCCCTTGCCGCGCAACAGGTCGAGCAGCGGATCGGCTTTCGCCAGGTTGACCACGAAGTAGTTGTACATGGCCTCCAGCTGCAGCGCCTTAGTTACCGTCTTGCCGTCGGCCTTGAACGCGAACGAACCGCTGATGCCAGGCTCCAATTGCCGGCCGTTGGCGCCGAGATCGTAGCTCAGCACCGGCGTGTCGAAACAGGTCAGCATCAGATACGCATCGCCTTTCGGCCCGCCGCAGACCGAGGCCGTCAGCACGCTGCCGCCCTCGTCTTCCTCCATCCTGGCGCTCCAGCCGCCGCACGACGCGGCAAACGCCGGTTGCGCGGCCTGCAGGACCGCTACCGCACCGGCGACGACGAGATGTGCAACTCTCATGGCTCCCCCAACTGCCTTCAGGGCATTTGCAGCGCCCGTCGCAAGCATATAGGAAAAAGCGATCCGATGGCATTGCCCCTTGCGGCAGCCGGTCCTGTTTCGCGGAGAGTTGGATTGAGAGCCTGCATTCGCCTGTGTCTGTCCTTTGCCGCCCTGCTGGCCTTGCCGCTCACCGCTCATGCCGAGTGGAAGCCGGTCGAGAAGATCGAGCCCTACGCGATCTCGGGCCAGTCCGGCGCCGAACTCTACCGCTCGATCGGCGAGAAAGGGCCAAAGCTCGGCATTGCCCGCGCCATCGCCTACACCAATTTCAAGCTGACCTGGGGGCTAAGGGATTACAAGCCCAGCGGCAAGGACTGCGTGCTGACGGCCGGGCGGCCGAAGCTGATCGTCACCTACAC
>NZ_RZPB01000676.1:0-3291 GCF_003998535.1 Mesorhizobium sp. M7A.F.Ca.AU.002.02.1.1
CAGCGGCACCGTGCAGGGCGGCACAGGTGGCGCCAGCGGCTATTCCGATCAACGCTACCTTGCCGGATCCGGAGGGGTCGGCATTGCCGGGGCTGGCCTCACCGTGACCAACAGCGGCACCATCGCCGGTGGATTCTCGATCGACGGCAACGGCCCCCAGGCTGATGCGATCCGGTTCAGCGGCGGCGTCAATACGCTGGAGCTGCGGGCCGGCTCGGCGATCAGCGGCACTGTGGAGGCCTTCAGCGCGGCCGACACGTTGAGGCTCGGCGGGAACGTCGACAGCAGCTTCGACGTCTCAGGCGTCGGACAGCAATACCAGGGTTTCGGCATCTACGAAAAGACCGGCAACGGCACATGGACCTTGACCGGCAGCACCAGCGCGGTGACGTCGTGGACCGTCGACCAGGGCACATTGAGGATCGGCGGCGACTGGTCGCTGGGCGATGTCTCGGGCGCCCTGACCTTGAACGGCGGCGCGCTGCAGGTGACGGGCAATCCCGTCAGTTTCACGCTGGAGCGCCAGATAATCCTCGGCGCCAACGGCGGCACCTTCGATGTCGGCGCCGGCAAGAACCTGATCCTCGACGGCGTGGTTTCGGGCGACGGACAACTCGCCAAGACCAGTTCCGGCACGCTGACGCTGACCGGCGCCAACAGCTATTCGGGCGGCACGGCGGTGCGCGGCGGCGGCCTTGTCGTGACGGCGACAGGCGCGCTCGGCGACGGACTGGTCGCCATAAACTCCAACGGAAGCGGGGGATGGGCCAAGCTCTATTTCTCGGGCAACGACGCCGCCAATCCGGTCAGTGCCGAGGATATCTCGATCACCGTCGGGTTGGGCGACCTCAACTTCCTGCGCAATGCGACCGCCGGCGCGGCCACCATCATTCTGGCGAAGGACGGCACTGGCGGGCTCAATTTCAGCACCGGAACCGATGCCGGCACGGCCAGCATCATCAACCAGGGCGGCGGCTCGGTCACCTTCACAGGAGCAAGCGCCGCCAATGCTACCATCGTCAATGACGGCCTGGGCATACCGTATTATTTCAGCAGGACGACCTTCGACGACGATTACTCAAGCAATGTATCTTCCTCCGCCGGGGACGCCACGATAACCAACCGGAATGGCGGCTCGACCATTTTCTACGGACATTCGGACGGCGGAACGGCGACGCTGGTCAACGAGGCCGGCGGCACGCTCGATTTCCAGCAGGCATCGCAGGCGGCTGATGCAACCATCCTCAACGGCGCCGGCGGCAGCGTGCTGGTTCGCTTCCGCAACCAGGACTCCGTGCTCGATGTCGGTTCGCTGTCTGGCGACGGGGCCATACTAATCGACGATTCACAGCTGGCGCCGCAGCTTTCGCTCGGCGCGCTCGGTCATGACGACGTCATCGGCGGCACCATTTCCGGAAACGGCTCTCTGACCAAGACCGGCGCGGGCAAGCTGACGCTCAACGGACAGAACAGCTATGCGGGCCTGACCACCGTCGACATGGGAACGCTGGTGGTGGGCGACGCCAGCCATGGCACAGCGAGCCTCGCCGGCGATGTCACGGTGGATTCCGGCGCGCGCCTTGGCGGCATCGGCACCATGGGCGGCAATGTCACCATCCTCGGCACGCACGGCGTCGGCAATTCCATCGGCGTCCAGGCGGTCGGCGGCAACTATGTCAATCATGGCGTCCTGGAGGTCGAGGCGACCCCATCCGGCGCCGACAGGCTGATCGTCGGCGGCACGGTCGACATATCAGGCGCCACGCTCAACCTGGTCCTGACGCCGGCGACAGCCGAGAGCTGGAACCTGCGCAACGGGCCGTACACGATCATCCAGAACAATGGCGCTGCCGATGTCGCCGGCACCTTCGCCTCCGTCGGCAACCTCAACGACCTTCTCTTCCTCGACCATCTCATCAACTACAAGGGCGGCGACGGCAACGACATCACCCTCGCCTTGGCGCGCAACGACGTCGCGGTCGCCAACGTCGCCACCACCCGCAACCAGTTCGCGACCGCCGGAGCCCTCGATCGGCTGGGCGAAGGCAATGCGCTTGCATGGGCCATGCTGCTCATGACCGACAAGGACGCAGCGCGCCTGGCGCTGGATGCCGCGTCGGGCGAGGTTCATGCCTCAGCCAAGGGGATGCTGATCGAGGACAGCCGCTTCGTCGCCGATGCCGCAACCGCCCGCGTCCGGGCGGCCATGGGCGACGTCGCCGCTCCCGCCATGCCAGTGATGGCTTATGGCGAGGGCGGCCCGGAGCTGGTCGAGGCTGACACCAGCCGTTTCGTCGTGTGGGGGCAGGCTTTCGGCTCCTGGGGCACGGCGAGCGGCGACGGCAATGCCGCCGGCCTCGACCGCTCCACCGGCGGCTTCCTCGCCGGCGCCGACACCGTGATCGGCGAAGCCTGGCGGGTCGGCCTGCTGACCGGCTACAACCACGCCAGTTTCGACGTCGACGATCATGCCTCTTCCGGCTCCAGCGACACCTATCACATCAGCCTTTATGGCGGTAGACAGTGGGACGGCCTCGGCCTGCGCGGCGGCGTCGCCTACAGCTGGAACCGGATCGACACCAGCCGCAACGTCGTCGTTCCAGGCTTCGTCGATGCGCTGACGGCGAAATACGATGCCGGCACCGCGCAGGTCTTCGGTGAGGCCGGCTATCGCCTCGAGACGCGCATGGCTGCCTTCGAGCCCTTCGCCAGTCTCGCCTATGTCAACCTCCACACCGACAGCTTCACGGAAAAGGGGCGCGCCGCCGCACTCACATCCGCTGCCTCGACCACCGAGACCACCTTCACCACGCTCGGCTTGCGGGCCTCGGCCGGCTTCGACCTCGGCGGAATGCAAGCAACCGCGCAGGGTACGCTCGGCTGGCGTCATGCCTTCGGCGACACCACGCCGACCGCAGACATGGCCTTCGCCGGTGGCGACCTCTTCACCATTGCCGGCGTGCCGATCGCTAGGGATACAGCCATCGTCGGGGCCGGGCTCGATTTCCGGATCGCCGACAGCACCACGCTGGGGATCAGCTACTCCGGTCAGTTCGGGAAGAAGGCGGCCGACCAGGGCGTCCGCGCCACGATGCAAGTGCGCTTCTGATTTTTCGGCTTGCCTCAGCCTTCGGCGGGAACCGCTTTCGGCTTGCCCTCGCCATCCAGCGCCACCATGACGAAATCCGCATGGGTGACCTTCTCCATCAGGTCGGAGAGGTAGCGCTGCGCCCAGGCCTCGACCTTGAGCGTCATCGAGGTGCGGCCGACGCGCTCGACATGGGTGTAGAT